>CASDZI010000006.1 GCA_949285605.1 uncultured Christensenella sp. | reverse complement strand
CTTCGATAAGGATATAAACGGCGAATACGTCGTTTACGAAATAGACGGACTTCAGCGTTACGGTTATACCAACGATTACGGTACGCTGTACTACGATAATACCACACTTGTTCTTTCCTCGATAAAATTCGGAGCGGAAGTCAAGGGAATTACCGATTACGCGTTAAGCGGAGCGGCGTCCGCCGTTACCAAAGTAGAAATAGAAGGAGAACTTACGAAAGGACTTGCCGAAGGAGCTTTCAATAACTGCGCTTCGTTAGAAGAAATTTATGCTCTTAACCTTGCCGCAGACTCTGTTATGCACGAAGAGGCGTTCACCGGCACTTCCCGTCCCAAAGTTTACGTTTCCGACGGGAACGTACACGCAAGTTGGTTGAATTCGGCATATATTGACGTTGTGGTCTTTACGCCGTAAAATTCATAACCGCAGAGGGGAAAACACATACTAATCGCAATGAAACTAAAGATATATCTGTTTATAAAATATACTCTCGATAAAATTCTGGCGTTGGCGGCGTTGGCTTTGCTTAGTCCGCTTATGATAGCCATAAGTATAGCGGTGGCGGCGGACAGTAAAGGTGCGGCTATTTTCCGTCAGCCGAGAGAAGGTCAGAACAGACAAATCATAAGGATATTCAAATTCCGCACGATGAAAACCAAAAACGTGGCGTTCGATAAATTCAATCCCGTTATCGAGGACGATAACGAAAACGTCACGAGAGTAGGGAAAATTCTGCGTAAATACAAGCTCGACGAACTGCCCCAACTTATAAACGTTTTGATAGGGGATATGTCCTTTGTGGGACCGAGACCGCTTCTGCCGATTTACTCGGCAACTTACGAAAAATGGGAATATATGAAATTCGCTTCCCGTCCCGGTATGACGGGACTTGCCCAGGTCAACGGCAACGGTTATCTTTCCATACAGGGCAGAAGTTATTACGATATCTATTATAACGAACATATTTCCTTTATTACCGATTGCAAAATATTTTTCAAAACCCTTTTCACCGTGCTTTCGGGGGAGAAAAAATACCTGAAGGAACCTTCAGCCGAACAGATAGCGGAAATGAAAGCAAAATATGAATAACGGAAAAATCAGAGTTGTCCACCTTATCGGAAACGCCGAGCTCGGAGGAGTGGCGAATTGCGTAATGAATTATTACCGCAATATCGACAGGGAAAAATTCGAATTCGATTTCATAACTTACGGGGCAAGCTCCCTCGACGAGGAAATAAGGCAACTCGGCGGAAGAGTTTTTTACATCGAGGATTTCCGCATATTTCCCGTCGCAACGAAACAGCTGAAAAAAATCCTTATCGAAAACCGTTACGACGTATTCCATTCGCACCTGACGACTTTATCGGGCTTTCCGCTCTCGGCGGCAAAAAAATGCGGGATAGAAAAACGCATTTGTCACAGCCATTCCACCACGGACGGGAAAGAACTTACCGCCGTTGTAAAGAACCTTCTGAAAAAACACGCTTTCCGCCACGCAACGCATTTATTCGCTTGCAGCGAACATTCCGCCGAGTGGCTTTACGGAAAAGGGAAAGAAGTTTTTATAATGCCTAACGCTATAGATCCCGACGGCTACGCTTTCGACGAGGGGAAGAGAACGCAAACAAGGGCGGACTGCCTTTTGGACGGCTCGCTCGCCTTAGGTTTTGCCGGACGTTTCGAGTATCAGAAAAATCTGCGTTTTTTCCTGGACGTGGCGGCTCGTCTCGATAAAAAAACGCCGACGGTTGCGGTATTGGTCGGCGACGGATCGGAGAAGGAAAAGCTGAAAAAATACTCCGAAAAGAAAAATATCCGTTGTCTTTTCGTGACGCCTTCCCTCGATATGGCGAGGTGGTACTCGACTTTCGATTGTCTTTGTATGCCCTCCCGTTACGAAGGGTTGCCGCTGGTTGCCGTGGAGGCTCAGTATAACGGTTTGCGGTGTTACCTTTCCGACGCCGTGACGAGGGAAACCGACCTCGGGAACGCCGTTTTTCTCCCTGCCGCCGATCCCGAAGAATGGGCGGAAAAAATCCTTTCGGAAAGGGACTGTCTCCGCTCGGGAAAAGCGGTAGAAAAGGAAGAGTTCGATATAAGACACTCGGTGAAAAGACTGGAAAACGAATATCTGAAAATTATGACGGGGGCAAAATGATAAGCGTGGTAATGGGGTTTTTCAACGCCGCTTCCACGGTAAAAAAAGCGGTAAAAAGCGTGATTGACGGCTACGAAGGGGAAATGGAAATTATCCTTTGCGACGACGCCTCTACCGACGGGAGCGCAGAGGAGATACTCTCCCTGAACGATAACCGCATAACTTTGATAAGGAATACCGAAAACAAAGGTTTGGGATACTGTTTACGGGAATGCGTGAAATTGGCGAGAGGCGAATACATCGTCCGAATGGACGCCGACGACGTATCTTTACCCGGCAGGATAGCTAAGCAAATCGCTTTTTTGGAGGAGCATGAGGAGATAGCTTTCTGCGGAACGGGAGCGTATCTGTGTTACGAGGGAAAACGCTGGGGGAAAAGGTCCTATCCGCCCTTTCCCGACGTGAAAGTTCTGTTGAAAAGAAATCCGTTTATCCATCCTACGGTGGTATTCAGGAAATCCGCTCTGACCGAAGCCGGAAATTACTCCGCCGACAGGAAATATCTGCGTTGCGAGGACTACGAGCTCTTTTTCCGTATGTATGCCGTAGGGAAGAGGGGAGCTAATCTGGAGGAGTTCCTTTTCGAGTACGAGGAAGCGCCTTTTTCGAAAGGCAAGCACACCTTTTCCACCCGTCTCAACGAGTGCAGGGTAAGGCGGCAGGGCGGCAGGTTGCTGAAAGCCGGACTCAAGGGATTTTTGATGTCGTTTTATCCGCTCGCATTGTATTTTTTACCTCGTCCGCTCTATAAAAAATTACGTTTCCGTATGTGGGCGGATTGAGCCGATTTCCCGTATTTTACTCGTATTTCGCTGATTTTTAAGTCCCTTGGAGGGCTTTTTTTGCGTTTTCGGACAAAATTCGGTATTGACTGCGGTCTTTTATTATGATATAATTTTTGTTAATTATTTATAATATATCGGAGAATATCTAATGAAGAAAAAAATTCTCGTTTTCGCATTGCTTGCGATAATTTTTACCGTCGCTTTCGCAGGAGGCTGCGCCGAGGGCGAAACCGAAGAGGCGGTAAAATCGGTCACCGACGACAACGGGCTTACCTTTACGCTTTTTTCGGTGAAGGGCAGTCCTCAGGGCGATTATTCCTACGTTAAGGTCACGGCTTATACGGGAGAGGAAGACAGCGGAAACAAAATCGTCAAGGTCACCGTTCCCTCCGAGATAACGATAGACGACGTCGTGCACAAGGTAAGCGTCGTGGGCAGTCTGGTGTTTTACGAAAAGAACGTGTCCGAAGTGGAAATTTCCGAAGGCGTGGAGGAGATAGAGTCCTTTGCTTTCGGTTATTGCGGCACCACCACCGTCACCCTTCCCTCCACCTTGAAAACCATCGGGGAATACGCTTTCGTAAATTGCAACAGTCTCAGAAAAATCAATCTCAACGCAACCGTTCCTCCTCAGATAGGCGGTTATGTGTTTATGTTTTACAGGGAGGATCACAACGTTTACGAAGTGAATTCGATTTTACAGATCAAGGTGCCTAAGTCCGCTTACGACGCCTATAAGTCCGCCTGGTCGGAATACGAACGGATCATCGTAAAATAAGCCGTCGGAGGGAACCGATATGAATACCGAACTCAGGACTTATACCAAAAAAGAACGCAACGCCTACCTCATAGGCATAGCGGGACAAAACATTATCTACAACATTATAGGCGCGGGACTTGCGTATTTTCTGCAGTTTACCATTCTTATCCCCGCCCTGGCGGTCACCGTCATAATGACGGTAGCCAAAGTGTGGGACGCTTTCAACGATCCGATAATGGGCACCATAGTGGACAAGACCCGTTCCCGTTGGGGAAAATGCCGTCCTTATCTTATTTTCGTCCCCGGGATAATCCTCGTCACCACCGTCCTTTGTTTCGTAAGTTTCGGTTTTTACGGACAGGGAAGTAAAGCACTCGACGTAGCCATAGTCGGCTGGGCGGCGTTTACCTATATCCTGTGGGGAATGACTTATACCGTCGGAGATATTCCGCTTTGGGGTGTTACCGCTCTTATGAGCGAAAAGGAAAAGGACAGGAACACTCTTTTAAGCCTTGCCCGTATCCTCGGCGGCGTGGGCGGCGCCGTGACCTTGCTCGGAATGCAACCCGTCTCTCTCGCCTTCGGCAATATGCTCGCTCCGACTATGGGGGCGGCGCAGGGGGAGAGGTTCGGTTTTCTCATTGCGGCGACAGGTTTCGCCCTGATCGGGTGCGGTATGTTCCAGGTGTGCGGCTTCTTTATCCGTGAAAGGATAGCCCCCTCCGAGAAAAAATACACTCTCAAGGAAAACTTCACCATTATCTGGAAAAACAAACCCTTCAAGCAGATACTTTTCAGCGGAATACTCGGAAGTGCGAAAATGCTCCTCACCATTTGCGCAATGCCTCTGGTTACTTATTATTATGCCAGTAAAGACCCGTTGCTTGCCTTTCTTTACATAGCTTTACTCGGCGGCGGCGTTTTCGGCGGTATGTTCATAGCGTCGGGACTCACCCCCGTGTTTTTGAAAAAACTGTCCAAAAAGAAACTCTATAACTATTCCAATCTCATAGGAGTACTGCCGTTTTTACTTATTTTCGTAATGTATCTCATCGCTCCGCATAATCTTACTTCGGCGCTTCCCATGGTCGTTATGGTGATACTTTTCGTGTTCGCAGGGGCGTCGATAGGACTTACCAACGTCTTGCAGTCGTTGATGATAGCCGATTGCGTGGATTACGAAGAGTACGTCAACGGTACCCGTCCCGACGGAGTTTTCTTCTCGGGGCAAACGTTTATCGCCAAGCTCACCAGCGGTATAGCCACCATTATTTCGGGCATAGTTTACGCAATAGCCGGCTTTTCCGACGAGAGAGTGGCGGAGGTCAACGCCTTCATCAACGCCGGCGGTATCCCCAAAGACGCCGTGCCGTACGAAGGGTTGATGATGATTTTGTTCTTGCTGGTGTCGGTTCCGCCGGCGATAAGCTGTTTACTGGCGGTCATACCCACCTGGAAATATTGTCTCGACGACGACGAACATAACCGTATTCTTGCCGAACTCAACCGCCGCCGTCACGAAAACCAACCGTCGGAAGAACTTTCCGACGAAAATAAAATTGCGGAAAACTGATTTTTCCGTAAAAAACGTAACAAGCGGAGGATTTTATTATTCCGCCGAGGGCGACCTCAGCCGACCTCTTTACACGGGGAAGGGAATCAATCAAAGGAGAAAACCATGGACGTATTGCTTATAGGTTCGAGAGGAAGAGAACACGCCATAGCTACGGCGTTGAAAGAAGACGAACGGGTGGACAATATTTTTTGCATACCCGGTAACGGGGGACTAGCCGGCATCGCCACCTGCATTAAAATGGACGTGACCGACAAGGAAGGGATCGGAGAGTTCCTGGACGCCAACCCCAATATAAAACTCACCGTAGTCAGTCCCGACGAGTCGCTTGCGGGAGGGCTTGTGAATTACCTTTCGGCAAAAGGACACAGGGTTTTCGGTCCCGAAGCCGCTCCTTCGGAAATGGAGAGCAGTAAAGCGTTCTGTCGCAGATTATGCGAAAAATACAATATTCCCGCCCCCGAATACAAAATATTCGACAGTTACGAAAGGGCTAAAAAATACGCCTCGTCTCACGCTTTTCCGTTAGTCGTCAAGACCAACGGGAGAACCGCCGGGAAGGGTATTTATTTCTGCCGCAATCAAAGAGAAGCCGAAAACGCCCTTTACGACGTGATGATAGCCGAACTTTTCGGAGACGCCGGGAAAGTGGTGGACATAGAGGAATTTTTGGAAGGGCAGAACGTGATAGTAATGACCTTTACCGACGGCAAGACCGTTTTGCCGCTGCCTGCCGTCAAGGCATATAAGAGAGTTTACGACAACGACCTCGGAATGAGTACCGCAGGTATGGGCGCTTATATCCCTGCCGAAAACTATACTCCCGAAATTGCCGAAAGGGCGTATAAGGAAATTTTCCTGCCCACGGTGGAAGCGTTGAACAGCGAAGGGATACCTTTCAAGGGGGCTTTGTCGTTTTCGCTTATCCTGACTCCCGACGGACCGAAGGCGGCGGACTTTACCGTGCGGTTGTGCGACGTGGAAAGCCAGGTGGCGGTACCGCTTCTGGAAACTCCGCTTCTGGATATTTTCAATGCGGTTATCGACGGCAAACTCGACAAAATTCAACTTAAATGGGCTAACAAAGCCGCCGTTTGCGTAGTGCTTACCTCGGGCGGTTATCCTCTCGAGTACGTCAAGAATATCAAAATAAATCAAGGCGATACCGACGACTCGGTGAGGATATTCCACGCCGGGACCAAGCTTATCGATAACGAACTGCGGACTTCCGGAGGCAGGGTCATGGGGGTATTCTCCATGGGCGAAAGCAAAGCCGAATGCGCCGAAAACGTATATCGCAACATCGCTAAAATTTCTTTCGACGGAATGCATTACCGTAAAGACATAGCTTCGGATAAAAAGAATAAATAGAAGTGGCTTTCTTACCTTTCAACAAAGCGGACAATAGTGATTTTACGCCCGATTTCGTGATGGTCATACCCGAGGCGTACGTCGATCACCCGAGTTTCGGTCACGCCATAATTTCCCGCCTGATAGAGAGCGAGGGCTTTTCGGTTGCGATAATTTCCCAACCGACGAAAGACTCCGACTACCGTGCTTTCGGCGCGCCGAAGATAGCTTTTCTGGTGAGCGGCGGCGTGGTGGACAGTATGGTCAACAACTATACAGTGGCAAAGGTCCGCCGAAAGACTGACGTTTATTCCGAATACGGCAAAGCGGGAAAACGCCCCGACAGGGCGGTGACGGTCTATACCCGTGCCCTTAAAAAACTTTATCCCGAAGTTCCCGTCATTATCGGCGGAATAGAAGCGAGTCTACGCAGAATGGCGCATTACGACTATTGGGCGGACGAAGTCATGCCTTCGGTGCTGGTTTCCTCGGGAGCCGATCTTCTGATGTACGGAATGGGGGAAAGAGCCTGGTGGGACATCCTCGATCTCCTCAGAAAAGGCGTTCCGATGACGAAGATAAAAGACGTGGAGGGGACGGCGTATCTGTCGTCTTACGACGACCTCTCTTCCGCCGTCAGAGAAAAACTCGAAAATTGCGAAGCCATATTCTGTCCGTCCTTCGAAGAGGTGGCGAGGGACAAGAGGTCCTACGTCAAGGCTCACAGGCTGCAATACGGCAACAGTAATTACATTTCGGGCAAAATGCTCGTCCAGCGCAACGGGAAAGATTACGTCGTGGTCAATCCTCCCTCCCGTCCGCTCACCACGGAAGAAATGGACAGGGTGTACGCTTTGCCTTACGAAAGAGCTCCGCATCCCTCCTACGTCGGTCCGGTGCCGGCTATAGAGGAAGTGAGGTTTTCCATAACCGACCACAGAGGTTGTTTCGGGAACTGTTCCTATTGCGCATTGACCTACCACCAGGGGAGGGCGATTTCCGCCCGAAGCAAGGAAAGCGTGGTAAAGGAAGCCGAACTTTTGACTAAACTTCCCGACTTCAAGGGGTATATTCACGACGTCGGGGGACCCACCGCCAACTTCAGGGCTCCCTCCTGCGACCGCCAGAAGGAAAAGGGCGTGTGTAAAGACCGTCAGTGCATAGGATACAAGCCTTGTCCGCTCCTCAAAGTCAGCCACGACGAGTATCTCGACATTTTGAGAGTAATAAGGGCTTTACCCAAAGTTAAAAAGGTCTTTATCAGGAGCGGTATCCGTTTCGATTACCTTATGATGGACAAAAATCCCGCTTTTTTCGAAGAACTTTGCGCTCATCACGTCAGCGGACAGCTTAAAGTCGCTCCCGAACACTGTTGCGACAACGTGCTGAAAATAATGAATAAACCCTCTTTCGGAGTTTACGAGGCGTTCAAAGCCCGTTTCGACGATTATAACGTCCGTCACGGATTGAAACAGTATCTCGTGCCGTATCTTATTTCCTCCCACCCCGGTTGTACCGTCGAGGACGCCGTGGCGCTTACCCTCTATCTGAAAAAAATCGGATATATGCCCGAACAGGTGCAGGATTTTTATCCCACGCCGGCTACCCGTTCCACTTGTATTTTTTACACGGGGATAGACCCCGAAACGGGGGAAGAAGTTTACGTTCCGAAAGATCCCGAGGAAAAAAAGGTTCAGAGAGCGTTGCTCCAGTACCGCAAGAAGGAAAATGCCGACCTTATCCGTCCGTATCTTGAAAAATACGGGAAAGAACGCCAAAACCGACGGGACGGCAGAGGTAAACGGGAAACCAAACGAAAGCTCCTTAAAAAATAAATATCATATCCCGAGCCTTGGACGAATACCTTGTAACTGAAGGAACGGTCGTAGGACATAAAAGTCAAAAATTCGACTTTTTACGCCGTAATTTTTTTCCTTCGGTTTATTAAGATAGAGAGGTGACAAAAAATGTTCTTGGTCGTCAGGAAAAAGAAGTTGATAGCGGCGATAGTGCTGATTGCCGTACTGATAACGGGAGCGGCGCTGGCGTTGCACGGTACGCTTACGGCGCAAGCCGGTAACAAACTGCTTCCGATATACGGGGTAGCGACCGAAGAAGGCAAGGTAGGGCTCAGTTTCGACGCCGCCTGGGGAGCGGACAAAACCGAGCAAATCCTCGACCTGCTGGACGAGTACGGAATGAAAGCCACGTTTTTCCTGGTGGGATTCTGGGTGGACAAGTATCCCGAGCTCGTAAAGGAAATTCACGACAGGGGACATCTCGTCGCCAACCACAGCACCAACCATCCGCATTTCAACGAATTGTCGGAGAGCGATATGTTGCTGGAGGTGGAGACCACCGCCGAAAAAATCACGGCTATAACGGGGGAGGAAGTCAAATATTTCCGTGCGCCGTACGGAGAATACAACGACTCCCTTATAAAACTGTTGCAGGAAAGGGACATAAAATGTATTCAGTGGACGGTGGACAGTCTGGACTGGAAAGGACTTTCCGGGAAGGAAATAGCCGAGAGGATACTCAACAAGGCGCAAGCGGGGTCGATAATCCTTTGTCACAATAACAGCGATCACATTGTGGACGCCTTGCCCCTTGTGCTGTTGGGGCTGAAGAACAAAGGATTGACTTCGGTGAGAATGGACGAACTGACGATAGAAGAGAATTACTACGTCGATAACAACGGGATACAGCATTCCGTTCAACAATAAGAAAGCAGGAGTAAGCGTTATGAACTATGAGCTGATGAACAACAACGTCGCCACCGTCTGCGGCGTCGTGACGGAAGAACCGAGATTTTCTCATCAGATGTACGGAGAGGGATTTTACGAATCCGCATTGACGGTGCCGAGGCTGTCCGACCAGGTGGACGTGATACCTTTCACGGTCTCGGAACGGCTCCTTGCCGACGGCATAAGCGTGGGCGAGACGGTGACCTTAAGCGGACAGCTCCGTAGTTATAACAAACTTACCGACGGGAAAAGCAAACTTTTACTGACCCTTTTCGTAAGAGAAATTCCCGAGTACGATCCTGCCCGAAACCCCAATACCATAGACATAGTGGGGTATATCTGCAAGGAACCCGTCTACCGTATGACTCCTTTCAAGAGGGAGATATGCGATCTGCTGCTTGCGGTAAACAGAGCTTACAACAAGTCGGATTATCTGCCATGCATAGCGTGGGGGCGGAACGCAAGATTCATAAAGGAAGCCCCCGTGGGAAGCAAAGTCTGCGTCAACGGCAGGATACAGTCCCGTAACTACCAGAAAACGTTGGAAGACGGGACGGTGGAGACCAGAGTGGCGTACGAGGTCAGCATAAACCGTATCGAACTATACAAAGAGGACTCAGAGTAGTATTCCGCTTGCGATAAATTCAGCTTTGTGATATTATAAAGCTATGGAAATTGCCGAAAACATCAGGACTATAGCCGAAAAAATACATTCGATAAACCCCGACTGCCGAATAGTGGCGGCTACCAAGACCAGAACCTTGGAGGAGATCCGCAAGGCGATGGATACCGGACTGATACTCGCCGCAGGGGAAAACAGGGTACAGGAACTTATAGAAAAATTCGTACCCGATTTCAGGTGGGATTTTATAGGCGTTTTGCAGACCAACAAGGTTAAATACATCATAGACAAAGTGGCTTTGATCCACAGTATGGACAGGCTTTCGCTTGCCGAAGCGGTGGAAAAAGAAAGCGCAAAACACGGTAAAATCACCGACGTACTGATAGAAATAAATTCCGGCAAAGAGGAAACCAAGAGCGGAATTTATCTGGAGGACGCCGAAAAATTTTCGGAACAGCTGAGCGTGTACCCCCATATCCGCGTGTGCGGAATGATGGCGGTGGCGCCTTTATATTACGGACAAGACGAGTTGAGACGTACTTTTGATGAAGTTTATTCGACGTATGCAAGGTTGAAAAACGACACTTTCCGTTATCTTTCCATGGGTATGAGCAACGATTATCTCACCGCCGTGGAGTGCGGAGCCAACCTCGTACGTTTGGGAAGAGCGATTTTCGGAGAAAGGCGGATTTTGCAATGCTCGGATATGTCGGAAAGGCAGTAAAGGGAAAGGAAGTTTCGGTCATCGCCCCCGAGAGGTTTGCCGACGTGGAATACCTCATCAAAAAGTTTCGGGCAAGGGAAGGCGTTATCGTGGATTTCGACGGGATACCTCCGCATCTTGCGCAGAGAATGTTGGACTTTCTCAGCGGAGCGGTGTTTGCGTTGGAGGGGAGTATCTGCAAACTCAAATACAAAATGTATATCCTCATACCCCAGGGCGTGAAAATCAACACTTTAAGAAAAAATTAACGACGGTCACGGAGAATTGTTACGATGGATAAAGAAAAAAAGAAACTTTCGGCAAAAGAGACTTTCGAAAACCTGAAAAAGGATTTTTCCGTTGCCGTAAAAGATAAAAAAAGATGGTTTTACTGCCTTTTGGAACTTCTGATTGCGGCGCTGCTCATCGTCGTCGATCAGCTCACCAAAAAGTTTATTTACGGCTATTGCGCCGAACACGAGGACATTGTCATAATAGACGGAGTGATCCGCTTCACCGCCGTGGAAAACACCGGGGCGAGTTTCGGCATATTCAGCGGTTCGGTTACCTCTCTCGGCGTAGTCAGTCTGATTTGTTCAATAGTTTTGATCGGATTTATTTTCTATTCCTACCGATACCGCAATAACTGGCTGAGAGCCGCTTTGACGATGATAACCGCAGGAGCCATCGGAAACGTCATCGACCGTTTCGCCTTAGGGTACGTCCGGGATATGGTCTATTTCGAGCTTATCGACTTTGCCGTGTTCAATTTCGCCGACAGCTGCCTGACCATCGGAACGGCTTTACTCATAATCTATATCCTTTTTATGTATACCAAGGAGAGCGAAAAGCTCCATAACGAAAAAAAGGAAGCCTTACAAGCCGAAAATGCGGCAAAGACGGCCTTGGACGTCCCGACTTCGGAGGAAAGTTCTTTGCAAACGGAAAAAGAGAACTTTAACGAAGGAAACGAAACGACCGTTTCACAAAAAAACGAAGCGACAGCCGTTTCCGAGGAAAACGAAGCGACGACCTCTTCCGAAACAATCAACGCTCAAGACCCCGTTTCCGAAACAAAGGACGAAGATGGAAAGGATTGAGCTTTTTTCCAACGGGAGTAAGCGGCTGGACGTTTTTTTGTCCGAAGAGACGGGGTGGACCCGTTCCGCCGTAAAATCGTTGATAGAGGACGGACTCGTTACCTGCGATGGAGCGACTGTCACCAAGGCGGGGGACAAGAAAAAAGGCACGATAATAGTTACCAAACCCGACCCCGTGGCAATCAGCGCCGAAGGGGAGGACTTACCCATAGACATAGTTTACGAAGATTCCTTTTTAGCGGTGATAAACAAACCTCAGGGGCTGGTCACGCACCCGTGCGCAGGGACTCCGAGCGGCACTCTGGTCAACGCTCTGGTTTACAGGGTCAAGGATCTGAGCGAAATCAACGGCGTTACCCGTCCGGGGATAGTCCACCGTCTGGACAAGGACACCTCGGGACTTTTAGTCATCGCAAAAAACAATACGGCGCACCTTTCCCTCGCCAAGCAGATAGAGACCAAAACCGCCGGACGGTATTATATCGCCCTTTTGCACGGCAATATCAAAGACGACGAAGGGGTTATCGACAAAGCCGTAGCCCGCAGCGTGAAAGACCGTAAAAAAATGGCTCCCGACGACAACGGCCGCAGGGCGGTGACGCATTTCAAGGTGCTGGAAAGGTTCGGAGACTTCACGCTATGCGAATTCAAACTGGAAACGGGCAGAACTCATCAGATAAGAGTGCACGCAAAATACATCAATCACCCCGTGGTGGGGGACGTATTGTACGGACATAAGGATCCTTTCGGACTGAACGGACAGCTTCTTCACGCCTATAAACTGGTGCTTACCCATCCCGACAGCGGAAATGAGATGACTTTCGAAGCGCCGTTACCCGATTATTTTCAAAAAGTTTTGGAAAAACTCCGCAAAAACCGCTCTTAAAACGGGGAACGGCAATTTATCCGAGATAGACGCCGACGGAAAGGGAACTTTCCGTTTTTTTATGTTTTAAGAAGTTATCGGAGAAGAGGACCCGTCATAAAATAGTGTTATGAACGGTTTTTATAACGAAATGCTTATGCGGATGGGGTTGCCTGCGGATCAGACGGTAGGGGTCAGGATCACAGTTTGCGATCTTTGCGGCGTACTGGTGGAAGGGCATAAGGGCTTGCTCGGCTATTCCTCCGAGGAAATTGCTCTGCGCGTCAAAAAAAAGAAACTCGTTATCCGAGGAAAAAATCTGCTTTTACTGGAAATAACCCCCGACGAGGCCTACATAAAAGGTAAAATTTTCGCTTTCGAGGTGGAAGGAGATGATTGATTACCTCGAGATAAAGACCGACGCAGATTGTCTTTTCGTCGTAAATTTATTGAATTACGCCGGGATACCGTTGAAAAAGGTTCGACCCGAAGAGGGCGGTTGCAGAATGTGGATTCCGTCGGAAAACGGAAAAAAGGCTCTCGCTTTGCTCGCCGACAACGGAAAAGTTACCGTCGTTTGCAAGGATAAAACGGTCAAAAAATATTTACGTCGGAATTTTTTCCGCTTCGGACTTTGGGCAGGGTTGATTTTTGCAGTCCTATTTCTGATTTTTTATTCGGCAAAAGTCACGAGGATAGAGATAAACGGATTGCAAAATCTCGCCGAAACCGATATTTTGCAGGCGGTAAACGCTCTTTACGAATTTCCCGTAGCCAAAAAAGACATAGAACGCAAGGAAATAGTCAAAGCCGTGACCACCCTCGACGGAGTGGCTTCCTGCGCCGCTGAAGTCAAGGGGAACACCCTGATAGTCACCGTTTACGAGGAACTGGAAAAAGTGCCGCTCCCCGACAAGACCGACTATACCGACATAGTTTCTTCTTACGACGCCGTGGTGACGAGGATCATAGTTTATTCGGGGACGGGCTTGGTAAAAAAAGGCGATACCGTCAGAAAAGGTCAGACGCTTATTTCTTCCGACGTTAAGCTGGACGAAACGCTCGTTGCCAAAGAAAAGCCTTTAGGGGATATATACGGAAGAGTTTGGATAACCAAAACCGTAGTTGTACCCGAAACGGTCTTAGTCCGCAAAAGGACGGGCAGGACGGAAACGAAGGTTTCTTTCCGGAGAGAAACCGACTATGAAGGGGAATTTACCGACTACGACGTCGAGGTGAGCGAATTTTTCCTGCCGTCGGTCGTTCCGTTGAAAATGTACGTTCACACCTATTACGAAACGGCTACCGTCGAAGAGGAGAGGGATTTTTCCGAAAACGAAGAGGCGATAGTCGGCGAGTATTTTGCCGAGATGGAAAGTTCCTTCCCCGCAGGCTCCGTCGCCCTCGACAAGTGGTACGACGTAAAAAGACTGGACAAAAACCTCACTTTGGAGCTATACTATGAGATAGAAACAAAATTAAACTCCTGAGGTGCTATGAAGAAAGACAAATCCGCTTCTGCGGGTCGACTTACTTTAAGTATAATCTTACTGGTGATTTATTCGTTGGCTTTACCGTTTTTGATGGGGTTGGTACATTCCAGCATAAACGGCAGGGCTTTTGCGGTCACGTTCAAGGACATATACAGATATTTCGTGTTGGCGGGGATCATTTTCGCTATGCTCCTCACCATAGAAGGATATATTTTTTATCGCAGAAGAGATCTCACGAGAGACTATAAGCAGCTGGGCGTGGTGCTCGTAAGCGTGGCGGCGTGTTATCTTTTCGCCATAATCTTCGGCAATTTCATTTCGGTTTTTGCGATGCCCCTTATCCTTTCGGGGTTGCTTATAGCTATGCTTATCGACGCAAGACTGGCTCTTTTCAGCAACATTCTGATAGATATAACCTTTTTCCTGTGTTATTTTACCGTCGAACCCGATATTATGTTACTGGAGACGGTGGCGGCGATATTGACGCAGGCGATAAGCTCCTCGATGATGATAATCATGCTCCGCAAACATTACACCCGTATGACCTTTATCGGCAGCGCCTCAATCATCGGACTGGCTCTTGCGGTGCCGGTGGCGGCATTGAGCGGACTGCTGAAAAGCAATATTGTTTGGTTGGACGTATTGATGAACGGCGTATGGGCGTTCGTTTCGATGCTCTTGGGGATAGCCTTGTTCATGGTCATTCTGCCTTTGCTCGAAAATCTTTTCGGAATGTTCAGCGATTTTCGCCTGGAAGAGATCTGTTCGCCGGAATCCCGTCTTATGAAACGACTTGCTTCCGAAGCTCCGGGAACGTACAACCATTCCCTTGCCGTAGGCAATCTTGCGCAGGCGTGCGCCATTAAAATCGGGGAAAATCCCGCTCTCGCCAAAGCGGGGGCGTATTACCACGACGTCGGAAAACTTAAAAATCCTCTTTGCTTTACCGAAAATCAATCGGGTTATAATCCGCACGACGATTATATACCCGAAGTCAGTGTCTATATGATAACCGACCACACAGGCTACGGAGCAGAACTAATACGCAAGAACAAGTTGCCCGACGAGATAGCGGATATAGCTTTACAGCACCACGGCACCACGCCCGTGCAGTATTTCCTGAATAAAGCCAAAAGCATCACCGACGAACAGTTGGCGAGGGAGCAGTTCTGTTATCCGGGACCCAAACCTCAGACCAGAGTGGCGGGGATTATTATGATAGCCGACACCGTGGAAGCTGCAACCAGAGCGCAGGGCGCCGACAGGGATATGCGGGCTTTCAGGGAATTTATTCACAACCTTATCTACGCCAAAGCCAATTCCGGACAGTTCTCCGAATGTCCTTTGACGTTCAAGGATCTGCAGGATATAGAGGACACGCTCGTGGAGACCATACCCAGTCTTTACCATCAGCGTATCAAATACAATATTAAGGAAAAATAATGTTAAGAGTTTACGGCGGCAACGAAGAGTTGGTAAAAAAAGTTTTTAATGCGGCGGGGAAGGAGCTGGATTTTGCGCCCGAAGACGTCGACGCAGAGGTTTCCTTCGTCACTTCCGAAGAAATACGGGAACTCAACAAAGAGACCCGAGGTATGGACAAGGTTACCGACGTATTGAGTTTTCAGCTTCTCGAGGACGTGACTTTGCCTTTGATAAAGGAAGAGTACGGAGCGGGGGACATCAACGAAGAAGACGGGTCGGTGATGCTGGGCGAAATTCTCGTCTGCAACGAGAAAGCCGCCGAACAAGCCGCCGAATACGGTCATTCGGAAGAGCGTGAAAAGGCGTTTTTGGTGTGTCACGGGCTTTTGCATTTGCTCGGGTTCGACCACGAAGACGAAGAAGGCGAAAAGGAAATGAACGCTTTGAGCGAAAAAATTCTCCGCACGACCGGTTACCCGAGAGAAAAGGGAGAAGCCGCCCCCGAAAACGAAGAGGAAAACAGCGGTGAAGACAGCGGATTCCGTTCGGGTTTCGTGGCGATAGTGGGCAGACCCAACGCAGGCAAAAGCACTCTCGTCAACCGCATCGTGGGGGAAAAGGTAGCTATAGTCAGCTGGAAACCTCAGACCACCCGTAACAAAATATTAGGTATCTACAACGAAAAGGACTGTCAGATAATATTTATCGACACCCCCGGACTTCACAAACCCCGCAACAAACTCGGCGAATATATGATGAAGACCGCTTCCGCCGCTCTCGACGGAGTGGACTGCGTGCTTTATGTGGTGGATTGCGAAAAAGGTTTCGACGAAAACGACAGAGAACGTATTGTTTCTTACGTAAATGCGGGACAGAAAGTCATCGTCGCCGTCAACAAGACCGACCACGTCACCAAGGAAAAGGTATTCGAAATTCTGACCGCCCTGAAGGGTATAGCCGGCCTTGCGGCGGTGGTGCCCGTTTCCGCTTTACGGGGCAGGAACATCGAACCGCTGAAAAAAGAAATCAAAAAACTTCTCACCGACAACATTAAATATTACGCCGACGACCAGTTCACCGACCGTCCGATGCGGTTTATGGCGGCGGAGATAATCAGGGAAAAGGCTCTCCGTCTCCTCGACAAGGAAGTTCCTTACGGGATAGGCGTGGATATCAGAGAATATAAAGTCCGTAACGACGGTATCGTGGACGTCAACGCCGACATAATCTGCGAAAAAGCCGCTCATAAACCGATTATTTTGGGAAAAGGCGGCGGTATGATCAAAAAAATCGCCACCTACGCCCGTCAGGATCTGGAAGATATGACAGGAGCAAAGGTTTTTCTCACGCTGTTCGTCAGAGTAAAAGAGGACTGGAGAGGGAGCGATTTCGTTATGCGGGAACTCGGTTACGACAGAAAAAATCCCGATTAAAAATTTTTTGAAAACTAGGTATATTTTTCCCGGCGGTTGTTCATCATAATAGCGTAAACGATTTAAGTTTACGATATATGAGGGAAAAAGATGGCTGATAAAATTGACGAATTATTATGGAAAGCCTTTGAAAAAAGCGGTAATGCAGGATACTATATGTTATACCGAGCACTATCGGATAAGGACAGAAAATAATTCATCAAGCTGCTTTTCTTGACCCGAAAACGATCGACCGCACTTGTTTTTACGAGAGCGGTCTTTTGTCTTTACGGAAGCCTGTCGGAAAAAGTTTATCGCAAAGGAGAGAGCTTATTTATGGACGTAACGGGGCTGATAATTCGTTCCGTCGATTACGGCGAAGCCGACAAAATCCTCACTCTTGCCACGGGGGAGGGGCTTTTGACGGTTCGGGTCAAAGGGGTACGGAAAGCCAACGCCCGCCTGAAAAGCGTGACCGGACTTCTTGTTTTCGGGGAATTTTCCTTAAGCCGTGGCAAAAACGGTTATATTTTGAGCGGCGTAACGCTGAAAGAACAGTTTCTGAAATGCTGGACGGACACCGATTGCTATGCGGCGGCGTTTTTCTGCGTCGAAATTTACGAAAAATGCCTTTCGGCAGGGGAGGAACTTTCCTTTTCCGAGCTCGTGAAAACTCTCGCCGATATAAATTACGGCGAAGTTTATCCTCTCGCCACGGCTTTGCAGTACGGAGTTAAAGTCGCCTCGGAATGCGGTATCGACGTGACCGAAGGGGTTTTCCCCGAGAACGTAAGCGCCGTTTTTTCGGCTTTGACGAAGGTTTCGGACCCTATCGGCTGCATAGCTGATTGCTCGGAAAGGGAAATTAAAAATCTCATCAAGCACCTCGAAGCCGGTTTTCGTTCCGAACTCGGACTTAAACTTACCGTTTCGGGAAAAATCTTCAATATGGATTGAAGGCGGGGGAAAATTTACGAAGTTTATAAAATGGCTTGAAAAATATGGCAAATAAAGGTATAATAATCTTGTTTGAAAATTTTAACAAAAATATTTTATTAGAGGAGAAATTTTGATGACTAAGTACGTTTATTTATTCAGAGAAGCAGACGGAAAGGACAAGGCTAAGTTCGGCGGCAAAGGCGCGAACCTCGCGGAAATGACCAACCTCGGTATGCCCGTGCCCGACGGATTTACCATCACCACCGAAGCCTGCACCAAGTACTACGAAGACGGCAGGAAAATCAACCAGGAAATTATCGACCAGACCTTTGCGACGCTGGCGATAGTGGAAAAGGAAACCGGTAAGAAATTCGGCGACTCCGAAAACCCCTTCCTCGTATCCGTCCGTAGCGGAGCAAGAGCTTCCATGCCCGGTATGATGGACACCATTCTTAACCTCGGTCTGAACGACGTCAGCGTTAAAGGTCTTGCCAAGAAAACCGGTAACCCCCGTTTCGCTTACGACTGCTACCGCAGATTCATTCAGATGTATTCCGACGTCGTTTGCGGTCTGGGCAAATCTTTCTTCGAAGTCGTCATCGACGAAATGAAAGCAGCCAAAGGCATCAAACTCGATACCGAATTCACTGCGGAAGACTTGCAGGAACTCATCGCAAAATATAAAGAGTTCTATCTTAAGGAAAAGGGAGAGGAATTCCCCCAGGATCCGAAAGTTCAGCTCGTCGGCGCCATCGAAGCCGTTTTCAGAAGCTGGGACAACCCCAGAGCCAACGTATACAGAAGAATGAACGATATACCCAGCACCTGGGGTACCGCCGTTAACGTCCAGAGCATGGTATTCGGAAACATGGGCGACACCTCCGGCACCGGCGTTGCGTTTACCCGTGACCCCGCTACCGGCGAAAAGAAACTTTACGGCGAATATCTTATGAACGCTCAGGGCGAAGACGTCGTTGCGGGTATCCGTACTCCCAGCACCATCGACCACCTCAAGGAAACCAACGAAGCCGTCTACAACCAGTTCGTGGCGATCACCCAGAAACTGGAAAACTACTTCAAGGATATGCAGGATATGGAATTCACCATTGAAGAAGGTAAACTCTATATGCTCCAGACCCGTAACGGTAAGAGAACGGCAAACGCCGCTATCCGTATCGCTTGCGACCTCGTGGACGAAGGACTCATCACCAAAGAAGAAGC
The DNA here is from genome assembly GCA_949285605.1 of uncultured Christensenella sp. Taxonomy (GTDB): domain Bacteria; phylum Bacillota; class Clostridia; order Christensenellales; family DTU072; genus CAG-1782. The sequence goes on along the minus strand of CASDZI010000006.1, from coordinate 37,371 downwards.
GTTGATGAAGATCGAACCCAAACAGCTGGACGAACTACTCCACCCGAGATTCGATACCAAGGCTTTGAAAGCCGCTACCCCCATCGCCGCAGGACTTCCTGCAAGCCCGGGTGCCGCTTGCGGTAAAATCTGCTTCACCGCAGAAGAAGCTATGGAAAGAGCTAAGTCCGAACCCGTAGTTTTGGTAAGACTGGAAACCAGCCCCGAAGACATCGAAGGTATGAACGTTGCTCAGGGTATCCTGACCGCCCGCGGCGGACGTACCTCTCACGCCGCAGTCGTAGCCCGCGGTATGGGACGTTGCTGCGTAGCCGGATGCGGAGCTTTGGTCATCGACGAAGAAGCCAAGACCGTTACCATCAACGGCAAGACCTACACCACCGAAGATTATCTGTCCCTCGACGGCAGCACCGGTAACATCTACGCCGGCAAGATCAAGACCGTCGACGCCGAAATCGCCGGATACTTCGGAAGAATTATGCAGTGGGCCAACGAAGTGCGTAAACTCAAGGTAAGAGCCAACGCCGACACCCCCGCCGACGCCAAGACCGCCAGAAACTTCGGAGCCGAAGGTATCGGACTTTGCCGTACCGAACATATGTTCTTTGCCGAAGACAGAATAGCCGCAGTCAGAGAAATGATCATTTCCAAGACCGTGGAACAGAGAGAAAAGGCTCTCGCCAAACTTCTCCCGATGCAGAGAGACGACTTCGTGAAACTCTACGAAGCTATGGGTGAATATCCCGTTACCATTCGTTTCCTCGATCCGCCTCTTCACGAATTCGTACCCACCAAGCACGAAGATATCGTTGCTTTGGCTAAGGAAATGAACGTTTCCTACGAAGAACTGAAAGAAACCATCGACGGATTGCACGAATTCAACCCGATGCTCGGTCACCGCGGATGCCGTCTTGCGGTAACGTATCCCGAAATTGCGGTTATGCAGACCAGAGCCGTTATCGAAGCAGCCCTCATCAGAAAGGCAGCCGGCGCAAGCGTTATCCCCGAAATCATGATCCCGCTCGTAGGCGACGTGAAAGAATTAAAATACGTTAAAGAGATCGTCGTCAAGACCGCCGAAGAAGTTATGGCTGAAAAAGGCGAAAAGATCGAATACCACGTCGGTACGATGATCGAGATCCCGAGAGCCGCTTTGACGGCAGGCGACATAGCCACCGAAGCCGAATTCTTCAGTTTCGGAACCAACGATCTTACTCAGATGACTTACGGATTCAGCCGTGACGACGCCGCTAAGTTCCTCAACGACTACTACGACAAGAAGATCTTCGAACAGGATCCCTTCCAGAAAGTAGATCAGATCGGCGTAGGCAAACTGATGAAGATGGCGGTTGCCGACGGCAGAGCCACCCGTCCGAACCTCAAATGCGGTATCTGCGGAGAACACGGCGGCGATCCTTCCACCGTGGAATTCTGCAACAGCATCGGACTCAACTACGTTTCCTGCTCGCCCTTCCGTGTACCCATCGCTATCCTTGCGGCGGCTCAGGCAGTTCTGAAACAGAAATAATTAAACAAATCGATTTTTACGGGAGCCGAAAGGCTCCCGTGAATTTAACCCGGAAAGAATAATTTACCCGTAGCGTAATATAATTATTTAGTAAACAGCATACTATTTTTATCGGAGGTACATTATGGCACGTTGGTTCAACAAACAAAGTCGTCTGGTTCAGATCATACTTCTGTTGATTCCCGTAGTAAACTGGATTGTGGAAGTTTGCGTACGTTGGTCGGCTTTTCTCAAGAACAAAAGCATCATTACACTCATTACCGCTATTGTCGTTACTTTCCTCGGTATCGTCGTAGGCTGGATAGACGTTATCTGGTGCCTGCTCTTCAAGCATATGATTTTCGCCAAAGCGTAATTCCGACAGGCGTATCCCTTAGGGGGACTTGAAAAATCACAGAAAATCCGTTATAATAAATAACGGATTTTTTATTTTGCGGTAAAACGATACGGAGTTTTTTATGAAAGAACATCAGCTGAAGTACGAAAGAGAATTTTTAAGTCCGTACGCAATGAAAAGCGAGCACACCTTGGGACGGGAAAAGCCTCTCCAACCGTGTCCTTTGCGGACGGAATTTCAGCGAGACCGGGACAGAATAATCCATTGCAAATCTTTCCGCAGACTGAAGCACAAGACGCAGGTTTTTCTCAGTCCTGCCGGCGACCACTACCGTACCCGTCTTACGCATACTTTGGAAGTTACGCAGATAGCGAGGACTATAAGCCGTGCCTTGCTCCTCAACGAGGATCTTACCGAAGCGATAGGCTTAGGACACGACTTAGGGCATACGCCTTTCGGACACGCCGGCGAAAGGGTATTGAACGCCCTTACCGGACACTTTAAGCACAACGAACAGAGCCTGAGAGTGGTGGACGTGCTGGAAAACGACGGACAGGGACTCAACCTTACCTATGAGGTCCGCAACGGAATACTCAATCATACCTCTAAAGGCAATCCTTGTACTTTGGAAGGGAAGGTAGTCAGTTATGCCGACAGGATAGCTTATATAAATCACGACATCAACGACGCCGTCAGGGCAGGGGTGTTGAAGGAAAGCGACCTTCCGAAAGACTGCACCGAATATCTCGGTCATACCAAAACCGAAAGGATAAATACCCTCGTAAAGGACATAGTAAAAAATTCTTTCGGGAAAAACGAAGTGGTGATGAGCGAGGAATGTTTCTTTTATATGAACAAACTTCGGGATTTTATGTTCGATAACGTTTATTTTACCCGAAGTGCGGAAGCTATGCAGCAGAAAGCCGACAGAATGCTCGCCATGCTGTTCAATTACTTCATAAAACATCCCGGGGAAGTTCCCCGAAACGTGGTCACCACCGACGAACCTATGGTGTTCGTGTGCGATTATCTGGCGGGAATGAGCGATATTTACGCCGTAAATTTAGCCAAAAATTTATTTATACCGCAAGGGATAGAGGAATAATGCTAAGTAAACTTATGTTAAACGAAAGTCAACGCAAAGCCGTGGAAGATACCGAAGGGGCGGTACTGGTATTTGCGGGAGCGGGCAGCGGAAAAACCCGTGTGCTTACTCACAGAATAATTCATCTTATCGAAGACAAGGGAGTTCCCGATTACAACATACTCGCCATAACCTTCACCAACAAAGCCACCAACGAAATGAAACAACGGTTGCTCGATATGCTGGGCGATAATAACGTGTGGGTGTCCACATTCCATTCTCTTTGCGTAAAAATTTTGCACCGCCACGCCGAAAAACTCGGTTATACGTCGTCATTCAGTATTTTCGACGAGGACGCCTCCAAAAGGGTGGTTGCGAGGGTCTTAAGAGAAAAGAAACTCGCCGACGACAAGGATAAAGACAGGTACCGCTACCTTATCAGCGAAGCCAAAAACGCCGGACTTTCTCCCGACGCATTTTTCAACGCCATAAGGACGAGGGAAAAAGACGCCATGACCATAAGCGAAGTTTACGACAGGTACGAGGAAATTCTGAAAGAAAACAACGCCATGGACTTCGACGACCTGTTGGTAAAATGCGAACTTCTGTTGCGTGAAAACGAGGACGTAAGAAGCTATTATCAGAATAAATTCCGCTATATCCATGTGGACGAATTCCAGGATACCAACGAGATACAGTTCGCCCTGGTCAAACTACTTGCAGGGAAATGGGGCAACGTATTCGTGGTGGGAGACGACGATCAGAGCATCTACGGCTGGAGAGGAGCTAACGTCAGGAATATATTAGAGTTTGACCGTGCTTTCCCCGGGGTAAAGACTTACAAGCTGGAGGAAAATTACCGTTCCACGCAGGAAATACTCACCGCCGCCAACAATCTTATCAAGCACAACAAAGCCCGCAGCGACAAGGAACTGTTTTCTTCCAAAAAGGGCGGAGCGAAGGTGGAATACATCTACGCCAATTCCGATTACAACGAAGTGGACAACGTAATGGACCGAATAATGGGACTTAAGCGTTACAATGGCTACGGAAACAGCGATTTTGCCATACTTGTCCGCAATAACTCCCTTACTCGACTTTTCGAAAGAAGTCTCAATATGCTGGGAGTGCCGTACAAGGTTTTCGGCGGATTCAAGTTCTTTGATCGAAAGGAAATTCTCGACGTGGTGGCGTATATGCGTCTTATCGTCAACCCTTCCGACAGCGAAGCTATACTCAGGATAATCAATTTTCCCAAAAGAGGAATAGGAGATACCTCGCTGAGAGCCGCGGAAGAATATGCGACGGTAACGGGAAGAGGATTGAACGAAGTTATAGCCGACATAAATTCGGTGCCGACTTTGGGGAGAGCCGCCAAACTGAAAATAGAGGAATTCAATCAGCTTATAAACGACCTGTCCTTAGCCGAGGGGAAAATGAACCTCAAAGACTTTGCCGCTTATCTCGTCGATTCGGTGGGGTTTAAGCAGGCATATACGGCAAGCGGAAAGGAAGAAGATTACACCAGGTGGGAAAATATAGGGGAATTTTTGACCTTCATTGAGGAAACGAGCAACGAAAATCCCGATATAACTTTAGCGGAATTTCTACAGGAACTTATCTTAAACAACGAAAAAGAAGTTTCGGACGAGGCGGAATACGTCACCATCGCAACCATGCATTCGGCTAAGGGACTGGAGTTCAAGGTGGTGTTCGTGGTGGCGTGCGAGGAGGGAATCATCCCTTCCTCTCAGAGTATGAAAGACAACGGCGTGGAGGAAGAACGTCGGGTAATGTACGTCGCCATGACCAGAGCGCAGGAAAGGCTTTACATCTCCTGCGTAAAGGGGACGAGGACCCGTTTCAACCGGGTGGAGAACACCATGCCGTCGAGGTTTATCTCCGAAGCCAAAGGGGAAGGATACAACAGAGAGGAACGCTTCATCGCCGAACGGCAGAGTTTTTACGACAGAAGAAGCGAGAGAAGATACGATTACGAGGAAAGGGACCTTCCCGATTACAGTATAGAAAAACCGAAATACGTCCCCAATACCGTCACCGAACAACCCAAGAAAGTTTACAATAAAAGTGCCGAAGGCTTTGTTTCCGGAGCAAAGGTAAAGCACAAAAAATACGGAATAGGCACGGTTTTGATAACCGAAGGCAGCGGACAAGGGACTACCGTTACCGTAGTTTTTAAGGATTTAGGCATGAAAAAGTTTGCGCTTATGAACGCTCCGCTGGAACTTTGCTGATAAAAAAGAGGACAAAATTATGGAAATGAGAGAACTTGTCGACAAGCTCAACCGCTACGCAAGAGAGTATTACGAACTGGATAATCCCACCGTTTCGGACAAGGAGTACGACGAACTTTATTATACTCTGGTAGAGATGGAAAAGGCTACGGGAATAACTTTACCCGATTCTCCCACGCACCGAGTGGGAGGCGCTCCGCTGAAGAATTTCGTCCGCTACAATCACAGACAACGGCTGTATTCGTTGGATAAGGCAAAGGACGAGACCGAACTTAAGGGATATTTTTCCAGGGTGGAAAAAGTGGTCGGAGCTTTTCCGGAAATGACTTTGGAGCACAAATTCGACGGACTTACTCTTTCCTTGACCTATGAAAACGGCGTGCTTATAACTGCCGCCACGAGAGGGGACGGAGTGACGGGAGAAGAGGTCACGTCCCAGGTCAGGACCATTAAAAGCGTGCCGCTCAATATAGAATATAAAGGACTTATAGAGATACAGGGCGAAGGGGTCATGCGTCTGTCGGCTTTGGCAAAATACAATGAAAAAGCCGCCGTTCCGCTCAAAAACGCCCGTAACGGCGTAGCGGGAGCTATCCGCAATCTCGATCCTAAAGTCACCGCTTCGAGGAACCTCGACTTCGTGGCGTACAACGTAGGTTACAGCGACCGCCCGTTCCCTTCCCAAAGCGAAGTCAACGCCTTTTTGCGGGAACAGAAGTTTCTTACCGATGAAGCTTTTTGCCTGATAAAGGACGAAAAAATAGCAATTTCGAAGTTAAAAGAAATCGAAGAAAACCGTGATAAACTCGATTTTCTTATAGACGGGGCTGTTCTGAAGATAAACTCTTTTGCGTTAAGAGAGGAGCTGGGCTTCACCGACAAATTCCCTCGTTGGGCGATAGCCTACAAGTTCGAGGCGGAGGAGACCACCACCGTAGTGAAAGACGTGGTATGGCAGGTCTCCCGTACCAGCAAAATAAACCCTTTAGCTATTCTCGAACCCGTGGAGCTTATGGGCGTAACGGTAAAAAGGGCTACCTTAAATAATTATTCGGATATCCAAAAGAAAGGTATTAAGATAAACTCCAGAGTTTTTATCAGAAGGAGCAACGACGTCATTCCGGAAATCACGGGGATAAGCGAATACACGAAAGACAGTTACGATATAGCTAAGCCTTCCGTTTGTCCCTATTGCGGTGCGCCCGTGAGAGAGGAGGGAGCCTTCCTGTATTGCACCGATCCTTCTCATTGCGCTCCGACCATCATCGCTTCATTAACTCATTTTGCCGAAAAAGGCTGTATGGATATAGACGGATTTTCCGAAAAAACTGCGGAACTTTTATTGAACGAACTGGAGGTAAAACAGCCGTATCAATTATACGATCTTACCGCAGAACAACTGCTTACGCTGGACGGGTTCAAGGAAAAGAAAGCCGACAACCTTCTCAAAGCCATAGAAAAAAGCAAGCAAGTTACCTTGGACAGGTTCTTGTTTGCTTTGGGGATACCCGGGATAGGTAAGAAAACCGCCAAAGTGCTCGCCGAAAGGTTCGGGTCGATCGACAGACTTAAACTTGCGAATAAGGAAGAACTGATAACTATCGACGACTTCGGGGAAATCCTTGCGGGAAACGTAGCGGATTATTTTGCCGATCCGAAAAATCTGGAAATAATTTCCGAACTTTTCGCAAGGGGAATAACCGTCAAGGAGGAAGAAAAGAAGGAAGGGGTCTTCAGCGGCAGGAACGTCGTTTTGACCGGGTCGCTTTCTTCTTTCAAACGCTCCGCCGCCGCCAAGGAAATCACCGAAAGGGGCGGAAAGGTCTCGGATAACGTTTCCGCTTCCGTCAATCTCGTCATAGTGGGCGAAGACGCAGGCAGTAAAAAACAAAAGGCGGAAAAACTCGGGATAGAGATCTGGGACGAAGCGAAATTCCTTTCGGTCCTGAAAGAAGGGGAATAAGTTTTTCTCCCTTTGAAAATTCAATCCCGATAGAAGGAAAGTATACTTTTTTCCTTTGAAAATTCATTATTTTTGCGAAAAGGCAAGTTGCTTTTTTTGCTGTATTTTGTTGAAATTTTCTCCGTTTGGTTTTTTGCCTTTATTACGAGAAAATACAGAAAAAGACTATTCGCTTTTATTTTATTTTTTCTCGATTCCGAATGGTTTCGGTTTTGCGGAAAACCAAGAATTTTCCGCTATTTGCGTAAGGAAAAATATTCGGATGTTTGTTCGGAAGAATAATTGTCAAGATAATATTTTTGTGTTAAAATAATAAAATAATTTCTTAATATATAGCGAGGGACTTTTCAGAATGAGAAGTATGACAGGTTTCGGCAAAGGCGTTGCCGAGAAAGACGGCATAAAAATCACCGTGGAACTCCGTTCGGTCAACCACCGTTTTCTGGACGTTTCGACGAAGTTCCCGAGGACGCTCGTTTGTTGCGAGGACATGGTCAGAAAAGTTATCGGCTCCCGTCTTGCCAGAGGTCACGTCGACGTTTTCGTAACCTACGAAGACAACAGACAAGGCAAGTCGGACATTTCGGTGGACCTCGTGACCGCCGCCCGTTACAAGGAGATCGCTTCGCTTCTGGAGGGGATAGGATTTACCGACGACCTCACCGTAAGCGCCGTTCTGAAAATGCCCGAGGTCACGTCCCTCAAAGGCGAGGACGACGACGAGGAAGCCATTTGCCTGCTTGCCAAAGCCGCTACCGAGGAAGCCTGCGACAAACTCGTGGAAATGCGTGCAGTGGAGGGAGAGGAACTCAAGAAGGATTTTCTAAAAAAACTCGACGAAGTGGAACGTCTCACGTCCGAAATAGAGTCGAGGGCGCCCGTCGTCGGGGAAAATTACGCCGTCAAACTCCGTCAGCGTATAGAAGAAAGTCTTGCCGGAGTGGATATCGACGAAGCGAGACTTCTCAACGAAGTGGCGTTTTTCGTGGACAAAGCCAACATCGACGAAGAAATCACCCGTCTTAAAGGACATATCGCCCACGGCAGAAGCATTATCGCCGAAAAGGGACCCGTCGGCAAAAAACTCGATTTTCTGGTTCAGGAAATGAACCGGGAAGTCAACACCACCGGAAGTAAGTCCAACGATTTATACATTACCGAAAGGGTGTTGCTTGCCAAAAACGAGGTGGAAAAAATCAGAGAACAAGTCCAAAATATCGAATGATTTTTCCTTAAAAGCGTTTTTTGCGGCAGAAAAAAGGAAAAATCGTCAAAAGGAATGGTATGGAGAGAGGAATTTTATTCGTGTTCTCCGGTCCGAGCGGGACCGGCAAAGGTACGGTATTGGAAGAGGTTTTCAAGACCGTCAAGAATTTACATTACAGCGTTTCGGCGACCACCAGAGCCCCGAGAAACGGCGAGGTGCACGGAGTTAATTATTATTTTATCGACGACGCCGAGTTCGACAGAATGATTGCGTCGGGAGAGATGCTGGAGTACGTCGAGAAGTTCACCAACCGCTACGGAACCCCGAAAAAAGCGGTGGAAGAAATGCTCGAAAAAGGCGAGGACGTCATTCTTGAGATAGAGACCATCGGCGCCGAAAACGTCAGGAGACAGATGCCCGAATGCGTTTCGATATTCATTGCGCCGCCCTCTCTGAAGGAATTGTGGTTTCGTCTCACCGGCAGGAACACCGACGAGGAAAATATAGAAAAACTCCGTTTCGAAACCAGTAAAGTGGAACTTATGTGCGCTTATAACTACGATTATATCGTGGTAAACGACACCGTGGCTCATTGCGCCGAACAGGTCCTCGGAATTATCGAAGCCGAAAGGTGTAAGGTTTCCAGGAACCGCAAAGTGATAGAAAATATTTTATATAACTGAAATTTACAGGAGGATATTGCAATATGATGATCGAACCGCCTATCGATAAACTTATCAAAAAGGCTCCTTGCCGTTACGCCCTTGTTTGCGGACTTGCCAAAAGAGCGAAGGAACTCAGCTCCACTCGAGCCGCGGAGCTGGAAGAAAAACACATCAAGCCCATAAGCTACGCCGCAGAAGAAATTTACAACGACAAAATCGTCATCAAAGTGGACTAATGGTTAAGACCGTAATTGTGGGAGTAAGCGGAGGTATCGCCGCTTACAAAGCCTGCGAACTGGTAAGTTTGCTGAAAAAGAAAGGTTATGCCGTCAAGGTCATAATGACTTCGCACGCCACCGAATTCGTGACGCCTTTGACTTTCGAAACCCTTTCGGGGAACGTGGTTTATAAAGACATGTTCGGGGACAGGCCGCATAACGTGGTGGAACACATCGCTCTGGCTAAGGAAGCCGACGCTATGATTATTGCTCCCGCTTCGGCGGACGTCATAGCGAAATTCGCTTCGGGGATAGCCGACGATATGCTGACTTCGGTTTATATAGCTCACACCAAGGAAAAAATCGTTTGTCCCGCCATGAACGTCAATATGTATAACAATCCGGCCAACGTCGAGGCGTTGGAAACGCTAAAAAAACGGGGCGTGCATATCGTGGAGCCGGAAAGCGGACTTCTTGCCTGCGGAGACGTGGGGAAAGGACGACTTGCCGATCCGACGGAAATTGCCGATTACGTAGATAAGCTCCTTATGCCCAAAGCCGATTTCCGAGGGAAAACGGTGCTTATTACCGCGGGAGCGACGGTTGAGGACATCGACGGAGTACGTTTTATCAGTAATTACTCGTCGGGCAAAATGGGAGTGGCTTTAGCCGACGCCGTCACCGACCGAGGCGGAAAGGTCATTTTCGTATGCGGCAGGATGAGCGTTCATAAGCCTAAGGATTGCGAAATAGTGCAGGTAAAATCCACAGTCGATATGCTTAACGCCGTTTTGCAAAGAATGGCGGACGCCGACGTTATCGTAAAAGCCGCCGCTCCCGCCGATTACAGGGTAAAGACCCGTTACGACAACAAAATAAAAGAAAAGTCCCTTACTCTGGAACTGGACAAAAATCCCGACATAGCCAAAGCCGTCGGAGAACGCAAAGGCAACAAGCGTCTGGTGGTATTTGCGGCGGAAACCGAGAATTTATTGACTAACGCTGCGGAGAAACTCTCTTCCAAAAACGCCGATATGGTGGTGGCAAACGACGTCACCAAGGAAGGCGCAGGGTTCGGGACGGACACCAATATAGCTACGTTGATCTACGCCGACGGCAGAGTGGACGCCTTGCCCATTATGGACAAAAGAGCGCTTGCCGACTGTATTCTGGACGGCATTGCCGAATTATGATATACGAAGTCATCGTCGATATAAGCAACGGCGAAGTGGATAGGGTATTCGATTATTCTTCGGAAAACGACTACCCCGTCGGAAGCCGGGTAAAAGTGCCTTTCGGTAAAACCTTTACCGAGGGCTTTATTATCGGCAAAAAAGCGACAACTTCGGTAAAAACCAAGGACATAATCCGTTCCGAGGACGATTTTGCCGCAGTCAAACCGGAGCTTTTGGAACTGGTGAAATTTTTGAAACGCACGCAAAATTTACGCCTTATCGACAGCTTGCGGCTGTGCGTGCCGTCGGGGTTACGGGGAAATTCGGTGAAAACGCTGAAAAAGAATTTCCTGACCTTGGCTTTATCCGCAGAGGACGCCAAAAAGGCGCTGAAAGCCAATTCTCCCCGGCAGAAAGAAGTTATCGACAGGCTTGCGGTCGGGGGAGAGTACGAAAGCGTACTGAATAAGGAATACGGCGCTTCCGCCGTGAAAAGTCTTATCGAAAAAGGATTTGTCAAACGAGAACAGGTGGCGTTGAGACGTACGCCGTACAGCGGACTCGTAGCCGAAAAAAAGGAAATAAAATTAACGCCCGATCAGCAAAGGGCTTACGAAGAAATAAACGACACCGCCAAGACGGCGCTTTTGCACGGAGTGACGGGGAGCGGCAAGACGGAAATTTATATACGCCTTATTGCCGACGTCATCGAAAAAGGGCGTACGGCTATTATGCTCGTTCCCGAAATAAGTCTTACGCCGCAGATGCTGATGCTTTTTCGGAGTCGTTTCGGAGACACCGTGGCTTTACTGCACAGCGGAATGAGCGACGGGGAAAGGTACGACGAGTGGCTCAGATTGCACAGCGGAGAAGCCAAAGTCGCTTTGGGCGCAAGGAGCGCAATCTTTGCTCCGCTCGAGAACGTAGGGGTGATAATAATAGACGAGGAACACGACAACAGTTACGTTTCCGAGTCCAATCCGAGGTTTTTCACTCACGACGTGGCGGCGTTCAGGGCGTCCTACAACGGCGCAAAACTGGTGCTCGGCAGCGCAACGCCCTCGCTCAATACCTATAAAAAAGCCCTCGACGGGGAGTACGAACTCATAAAACTGAAAAACAGAGTGCACGACAACGCCTTGCCCGATATGGACATCATCGATATGCGCAGGGAAATAAGGGCAGGTAACAACGGTATGTTTTCCCGTCTGTTGCTTTCCGAACTGGACGGCTGTATGAAACGGAACGAACAGGCGATGATATTCATTAACCGCAGAGGGTATTCCTCTTTTCTCCGCTGTAAGGCGTGCGGTTACGTCCCCAAATGTACCGACTGCGAAGTAAGTCTTACCTATCACAGGGAAGACGACAGACTGAAGTGCCACTATTGCGGCAAGCAGTTCTATAACCTCGACAGTTGCCCGATATGCGGTAATAAGCACCTCACACAGGGCAGAATAGGTACCGAAACCGTGGTGGAAGAGTTGAAAAGACTTTTCCCCGACGTGGAGGTGGGGAGGTTGGATAACGACACCGTTACCGCCAAAGACTCCGCAGCCAGGATACTCGGCGACTTCCGTAACGGCAAGACCCGTATTCTTGTCGGAACGCAGATGATAGTCAAAGGACACGACTTCAAGGACGTCACCCTTGTCGGGGTACTGGACGCCGACTTAAGTCTGTATTACGCCGACTACCGCAGTAACGAAACCACCTTTCAGCTCATAACCCAGGTTGCCGGAAGAGCCGGAAGAGACGCTTTACCCGGGAAAGTCGTCATTCAGACCTATAACCCCAACCATTACGTTTTCCGTTTTGCCAGAGCCTACGACTACGAAGGGTTTTACGAAAAGGAAGCGAGCGTAAGGGAAGCTACCCGTTTTCCGCCTTATTCCAAAATAGTAAGGATCCTCGTCAAAAGCGAGGACGAGGAAAAGGCGCTGAAAGGAGCAAGGGAGTGTTACAATGCGGTCAGGGAGATAAAAAACGCCGATAAAAATCTGTTCAGGGTGCAGGCGATGAAGGCTCCCGTGGGGCGTATCAGCAACGAGTACCGTTTCCAGGTGGTTTGCTGGGTGGAGTGCGAAGGGGAAGAAAAAATAATTCCGCTCATATATAAAGAAGCCGAAGCGGTCAACAAACGTGGAGTGGTGACTTTTTTGGAAGTCAATCCCACGTCTATGAGATAATAAAGTAAAAAATTACGATTGAAAAAAATCGGAGGTTAATATGGCATTAAGGAGAATTTTTCAGGACGGAGAGGAGATACTCTTGAAAAGAAGCAGAGAAGTAGGGGCGTTCGACGAGCGTCTTGCCGTACTTCTGGACGATATGAAAGACACTATGTACGACGCCGACGGGGTGGGACTTGCCGCTCCGCAGGTAGGAATACTCAGACGGGTGGCGATTATCGACGCCGACGGAATTTATCTGGAAATGGTAAATCCGCAGATAGTGGAAGCCGAAGGCGAACAAATCGGAGAAGAGGGGTGTTTAAGCGTGGATTCTGCAAAAAACTGCAAGGTATTGCGCCCCGAAAAGGTTACCGTCAGAGCCTACGACAGGACGGGCAAGAAGTATGAAAAGACGGTGACGGGATTTGCAGCAAGAGCGGTCTGCCACGAACTCGACCACCTGGAAGGCATACTTTTTTATACCCGTAAATACGAGGGAGGAGAAAACCGTTGAAAGTAATATTTCTCGGAACGCCTGTTTTCGCATTGAATTGCTTGAAGGAAATCCGTAATTCCGCACACACGGTGGCGGCGGTGGTTACCCAGCCCGACAAAGTCAACGCGCGGGGCAACAAAATCGTCGTCGGACCAGTCAAGGCTTATGCCTTAGAAAACGGTATCCCCGTCTTTCAGTTTAACAATATAAGTAAAGAAGGGGAAGAGGCTTTACGTTCCTTTAACGCCGACATTATGGTGACGGCGGCGTACGGACAGATTCTGAAACAAAATATTCTCGGACTTTGTCCCGAAGGGGTTATAAACGTGCACGCTTCGCTCCTGCCCGCTTACAGGGGAGCGTCCCCCGTGCAAAGAGCGCTCATAAACGGCGAAAAAGAGATAGGCGTATCCATTATGAAAACCGAACTCGGAGTGGATACGGGGGCGGTATGCTTAACCGATAGTATCCCGACCTACGGACTGGAAAACAGCGACGACGCTTTGGAAAAACTTTCTTTTATCGGAGGGAAACTTTTAGTTCGGGCGTTGGACGAAATAGAAAAAAAAGAAGCGCATTTTGTACCGCAGGAGGAAAAATACGCCTCCTACAGCGGTATGTTCAAGAAAGAGGACGGAAAAATCGATTTTTCGAAAACGTCGGAGGAAGTATATAATTTCGTCAGAGGAATAAATCCTTCTCCCGGAGCTTTCACGCACAGCGAAAACGGCGTTTTGAAAATTCTGAAAGTCGAACCCTGCCAAGGAGAGGGAAAAGTCGGAGAAATCCTTGTCGCCGACCCCAAAAGAGGACTTGAAATCGCCTGCGGCGAGGGAAGCGTACGGATATTGAGGTTAAAACCCGAAAACGGCAAGGAAATGGACGCAAAGGCTTATCTTGCAGGGAAAAAACTTACGGTAGGGAGTGTTTTGGGTGAATAACAGCGTTTTTGCCGAAGCGGACGAAATACTGACCGAAATTTATTCCGAGGGGAAATTTTCTCAGGAAGAAATGAAGCACGTTACCAACAAACGCGTGACCAAACTCGTTTACGGCGTGCTGGACAAGCATTACGAATTGAATTACATACTGGATACCCTCGCCGAAAAAAAGGTCAAACCCGCAGTACGCAACGTGCTTTTGTGCGGAGCGTATTCGCTCATTTATCTCGGTACGCCGCTGAACGTGGTGTTGAACGAAACGGGAGCCTTCCTGGAAAACAAGGGGAAAACTGCTTTGAAAGGGTTTTGTTACGCAATTCTTTCGAAAATCTCCCGAAAAGAGTACGTTTTTCCTGCTAAAAGCGATAAAAGGTATCTCGAAGTAAAATACAATATGCCCTCCTTTTTAGTCGGGTTGTTCCGAAAAGACTACCCCGAGGACTTCGAAAGGATAATAGCCTGCAGGGAAAAGGGCAGGACGCATATAAGGGTCCCCGACGGGACCGACGAAAGGGAAATCCTCGCTTGCGACCCTTCCGCAGAAAGGACGGAAGTGGGGTTTTTCGTAAAAAACAATAAGGAAATATCCCTTCTCAACTTCGAAGGAAAGATAACGTATATGGCGCTTCCTTCGGCGTTGATAGCGTTGAGCGTGGCAAAAAAGACCCCTTCGGGCGGCAGAATACTCGATTGTTGCGCAGCCCCCGGCGGAAAGAGCGTTTTTCTTGCCGAAAAAGGTTTCGACGTACTAAGCGCCGATATTCGTCCGCACAGGGTGGAACTCATAAAGTCCTACGCCGCAAGAATGGGGGTGACCTTAAAGACCGTCGTTGCCGACGCCACGGTTTTCAACCCCGAACGGGCGGAGGCGTTCGACGTGGTTTTAGCCGACGTGCCGTGCAGCGGAATGGGCGTCATAGGCAGAAGAAAAGACGTGGTTTTCAACAAAACTTACGAGGATATTTTAGCCTTGACGGCATTGCAGTACGCTATTTTGGACAACGTGTCGAAATATGTAAAGAAAGGCGGACTTCTTGTTTATTCCACCTGTACGGTTTTCCGAATGGAAAATAACGACGTGATAGATAAGTTTTTGGCTGACCACGAGGATTTTTCCTTGTCGGAAGTTCCGGTAGGGGAAAGGAACGACGGGTACGTTCAGTTTCTGCCCGACGGAAAGGGAACGGAGGGATTTTTTCTGTGTCACTTGAAAAGAAATTGAGTCTGCAAGACCTTTCGGAAAAAGAATTTTCCTTTCTTGCCCAAAGAGGTTATCCCTCTTTCAGGGCAGGACAGGTTTTTCTTGCCTCCAGGCAGTTCCGTTCCTATGCGGAAATGAATATTCCTTCCGACTTGAAAAAGGAACTTTCCGAAGAGTTTTACGACAGAAGCCTTACCGTAATAAAGGTGCTGACGGGAAAGGACGGCACCGAAAAATACCTTTACCGCCTCAACGACGGCAATATAGTGGAAGGGGTCTTTATGCCGCACAACTACGGCAACACGATCTGTATCTCCACCCAGGTAGGGTGCAGAATGGGTTGCGCTTTCTGCGCTTCCACCCTAAACGGACTCGTCCGCAACCTCACCAAAGGGGAAATGCTCGGGGAAGTGCTTGCGGTGAACGCATTGAAAGGCGGTTCGCTCAAAAAAAGAGCGATCACCAACGTGGTGCTTATGGGGAGCGGAGAACCTCTCGACAACTATGAGAACGTAACGGAGTTTTTGCGCCTTTTGTCGGAGAAAAACGGTCTCAACGTCAGTTTAAGGAACGTCAGTTTGTCTACCTGCGGACTTGCGGACGGCATAAGACGGCTTGCCGACGACGACCTGTCGGTCACTCTTACCGTATCGCTCCACTCTCCGTACGACGAAAAGAGGGATCTTCTCATGCCCGTCAACAGGAAGTATCCGATAGCGGAAGTGGTCAAGGCGGCAAAGTATTATTTCGAAAAAACGGGACGAAGAATCATCTTCGAATATACCCTTATAAAAGGGGAGAACAGTTCGCCTGCCGACGCCGAAAAGTTAGCGGCGGTGACGAGGGGATTGAACTGCCACGTCAATCTCATTATGCTCAATCCCGTCAAGGAGCGAAACCTGAAAAGAGTAGATAAGGATACCTTAAAAGCTTTTACGGATACCCTTAACAGGCTCGGCGTGAGCAACACTCTCCGTCGTTCGATGGGAAACGACATCGAGGGAGCGTGCGGACAGTTACGGAATAAATATCTGGAGGAACAGCAAAAATCAGAGGACAAATAATAAAGGCGGTAGCAGGAAGGTACGACGTCTGGACGGAAAACGGAACGGTATTCAACTGTGCGCAGAGAGGAACGGTTAAGCGAGCGATGGATCTTTTCGTGGGCGATTACGTGGAAGTCGACGAAGGAATAATCACGGCGTTTTATCCGAGAAAAAACCGGCTCATACGTCCGTATGTAGCCAACATAGACGTTCTGATGATAGTGATAGCCCCGGTGCCGAAACCCGATTTCCTGTGCGTGGAAAAACTCATACTCAGCTGTCACGTTCAGAAGATAGAACCGTGTTTAGTCATAAACAAAACCGACGTAGCCGAGTCCGAAGCCGTGGAAGAGTTCGCCCGACCGTATCTTAAAGAGTTCAAGGTATTCAGGGTGAGCGCCTTTAAGGAAGAGACTTTGACGCCGCTTAAAGAGTATATCGAAGGAAAACTCGTCTGTTTTGCCGGACAAAGCGCGGTGGGGAAAAGTTCTCTCATAAATTCTCTTACGGGAAAATCGCTGGAAGTAGGGGAGCTGTCGAAAAGGATAGCGAGGGGCAAAAACACCACCCGACATATCGAAATATTCCCTTGTTGCGGCGGTTACGTCGTCGATACCTGCGGATTTTCGGTGATGGAACAGGACGAAGTGAAAGCAGCGGAACTCGTTTATTATTACGACGAACTCCTTGCCTTTCAGTCGGAATGCAGATATACTAATTGTACGCATACCAAGGAGCCTTTCTGCGCCGTGAAAAAAGCGGTGGAAGAAGGCAAGATCGACAAAGACAGGTATGAACGATACCTTAAACTTTTCAATGCTCTCAAGGAGAGCGGGAGGAAGAAATATGACTGAAAAAATACTCGTGGCGCCGTCGATACTTAGCGGAGATTTTGCGGAAATGGGCGAAGCCGTCCGTAAACTCGAAGAGTGGGGCGGAGATTACGTTCATTGCGACGTTATGGATGGAATGTACGTTACCAACATAACCTTCGGTATGCCTATGATAGCGGCGTTACGGAAGAGGACGGCGTTACCTTTGGACGTGCATCTTATGATCACCGAACCCGAAAGATATGTGGAAAAATTCATTGAAGCGGGAGCGGATATAGTAACTTTCCACCCCGAGGCGAGCAAAAATCCCGCCGAAGTTCTGAAAACCGTACGGGCAAAGGGGGTTAAAGCGGGTATAGTCTTCAATCCCGACGTAGATATAGAAAAATATGCCGAGCTGTTTCCTTTATGCGATATGATAACGGTGATGACGGTTTATGCCGGACGAGGAGGTCAGTCGCTCATTCCGTGGTGCATAGACAGGATTAAACTCGTTAAAGAGCTTCTTGCGGCAAAGGGACTGGATATTCCCGTGGAAGCCGACGGAGGGATAGGAGAAAGCAACGCAAATCTCGTCAAGGAAGCCGGAGCCACCGTCCTGGTGGCAGGCAACAGCGTTTACAAGTCTCCCGACCCGAAAAAAACCGTCGCTTCGCTCAAGGCGTAACAAAAACATAACCGTCCTCATATAATGCTTTAGCAAAATAAAAGGGAGCGTTTTTATGAGGATAATATGTATTAAAAGCCCGGCGTTTCTTAAGAAAATAATTCGATTTTTCAAACGGAAAGGAAAATAAGAGAAAGATGAATACGAAAGAAGCCTTGTCGATATACGAAAAATTAGCTTCGATGCACCCCGAAGCGCAGTGCGAGTTGCACTTTCGGACGCCGTTTCAGTTGTTGGTGGCGGTGATTTTGAGCGCGCAGTGCACCGACGAGCGGGTAAACAAGGTCACCGACAAGATGTTTACCGAATTAAGTACGCCCGAGCAGTTTGCCGCCTTGACGGAAGAGGAACTGATAAAACACATTTACAGTTGCGGCTACTACAACGCAAAGGCTAAAAATATCATCGCAATGAGTAAAATTCTTTGCGAAAAGTTCGACGGCGAAGTCCCCACCGATTTCGACACGTTGGTGGCGTTGCCGGGAGTGGGGAGAAAGACCGCTTCCGTCATCACCGCAGTCGCCTTCGACCGTCCCGCAGTCCCCGTGGACACGCACGTTTTCAGAGTGGCGAGGAGACTGGGGTTCAGCAAAGGCAACTCCCCCGAAGCGGTGGAAAGGGATATCAAGGCTCTTTTTCCGCCCGAGTACTGGAACGCACTTCACCATTATATGATATTCCACGGCAGATATATCTGTCACAGCCGAAAACCCGATTGCGAAAAGTGTAATCTGGTTTCGGTCTGCCCATACTATCTTAAAGAAAAAGAAAATACAGGAGAATAAAATGTTTCTCGACACGGTCACCATTTTTTGCAAAGCAGGGAACGGCGGCGACGGAGCGGTCAGTTTCCACAGGGAAAAATATATCCCCAAAGGCGGACCCGACGGCGGCGACGGGGGAAGGGGCGGAAGTATCTATTTCGAAGCCGATCCCTCGGTAAACACCCTTATAGAATTCCGTTACAATCAGCATTTCCGTGCCGGCAACGGCGAAAGGGGACAGGGCGCCACCAAAACGGGAGCAAGCGGGAAGGATATCATCATCAAAGTTCCCAGAGGTACGGTCATTAAAGACGCCGAAAGCGGCGGTATCCTTGCCGACGTATTCGATTACGGCGAGAGGATACTCATTTTCAAAGGGGGCAGAGGGGGCAGAGGAAACGCCCGTTTCTGCACCTCCACGAGGCGAGCGCCGTCCTTTGCCGAGAACGGAGAACCGACGATGGAAAGGAAATTGCGGCTGGAACTCAAGACCATTGCCGACGTAGGACTGGTGGGTTTTCCCAACGTAGGGAAAAGTACCCTTTTAAGCGTGATAAGCTCGGCGAGACCGAAAATAGCCGATTATCACTTCACCACCTTGTCGCCTAATTTAGGGGTGGTCAGGTACGACGACGAAAGTTTCGTAGCGGCGGATATCCCTGGACTTATCGAAGGAGCTGCGGACGGACTGGGGCTGGGACACGAGTTTTTACGCCATATAGAAAGGGTACGCCTCATTCTTCACGTCGTGGACGTGAGCGGTTCGGAAGGGAGAGATCCTTTTGAGGACTATACCGCTATCAGAAAGGAACTCAAGAACTATTCCGAAAAACTCTACGACCTTCCCGAAATAGTGGTAGCCAACAAAACCGACCTCGTGACCGAGGAAAAACAGATAACCGACTTCGAGGAAAAAATCGGGAAAAAGGTATTCCGTATCAGTGCGGCGACTACCGCAGGGGTAAAATCGCTGGTTGCCGCCACGGCGGAGAAATTAAAGACTTTGCCGCCGCTTGCGCCGTTGGAATTCGTGAAACACGAATATGAAACCGTGGACAAAAATTCTTACAAAATCGAGAAAAAAGGCGACGTGTATTACGTTACCGGAGGATTTGTGGAGGAACTCGCCCGTTCGGCGTATCTGGACGACAACGAGAGTTTCGCCTGGTTCCAGAAACGTATGCGTGAAAGAGGTATCGTGGACGAATTGCGGAAAATGGGAGCCAAAGACGGCGACACCGTCTGCGTGCTCGACCTCGAATTCGAATTTATGGATTAAAAAGGAGATATTATGTTAGACAGCAAACAAAGGAAATATTTGAGCGGACTGGGACAAAAACTCGACCCCGTGTTTCAGATAGGGAAAAACGGCATAGAAGGGGCGGTTATAGGCGAACTTTCCGACGTACTGGACGCAAGAGAACTTATCAAGGTTTCCGTCAACAGAAATTGCGAATATTCGGCAAGAGAAGTAGCCGACGCACTTGCGAGCGAGCTTGCGGCGGATACGGTAAGCTGCGTGGGAAGCAAAATCGTGCTATACCGCAGAAGCGAAAGAAAGGATATTAAACACTTGGAATTTCCCAAAAACAAATAATACCTTATCATTTGATTTTTTCTCGGAAAAGGCAGGCGAGGGCAAAGGCAAGACAAATTACGCTCACTATGGCGTAATAGATTTTCATAGGACCTATCAACGAAAGAAAAGCAAGAGTAATTCCGCTTATAAGAAAATATTTTGCCCTTTTTCTGACGAATACCGACCTGATTATTTCCCGTTTGTCGACGGGAGTTTTTTTCTCTTTTTTCGGCAGGTCTTCGGGAAGTTTGTTTTGCTTTATCAAAAATTTCCGGACCTTGTGCGAGGACACGAATTCCGTCTCCACGTCCAAGGAGTTGGCAAAAAGCACGACGTTACGGGGATTGAGACGGCTCAGGACGAGGACTTTTGCGATATTTTGTTCCTTTGCGGTCCGGTAGAATTTGGCTATATCGTCCATACTGCAGGGGGAAAACTTAAAATTGGCAAAAACGAGAGTTTCCACGCAGTTTACGGTCACGATAAAATATCCTTCGCCTTTTCTGGGGTTGAAGTAATCGGGAGCGAGCGAAAAGAAAAAGTCGTTCTGGGCGGGCAGTCCTTTTAAAGCGAGCAGATCTTCCATACGGGAGACGGTTATGTTTTTTTTGTCGGCGTAGCGGTTGAAAAAATGTATGAACAGACGGTTGAAAAGTACCCAGAGCAGAAAACCTATGAAAAGAGCGGCGACGAAATTGTCGCTTGCGGCGTAGCTTATCACGAAAGCGATAAGATACAGGAGGAGATTGAGGGAAATTTTATCGAATTTGTTCACGACGGAATTATTCCCTTTTCGCAAGCGGTATAAACTTGAAATTTTGATTTATAAAGGGTATAATATCAACTATGAATACGGGAATTTTCGGAGGGGCGTTCGACCCTTTCCACACAGAACACAGACATATCATAGAATGTGCGGCAAAGGAGCTTGAGCTCGACAAGGTGGTGGTGGTGCCCAGTTTTTTGCCGCCGCACAAACATTGCAGGATCAGTTCCTTCGAGGACAGAGTCGCTATGGTCAAAGCGGGGACGGAGGGGCTTTCTTACGTCGTTATCGACGAGATAGAAAAACAAAGAGGACAAGTCAATCCCACCTCGGTTGTGCTGCCGCTTTTGAAGGAAAAATATCCTTCCGATAATTTTTATTTCATAATGGGCGGCGACAGCGCCGTCAATTTCAACAGCTGGATAAATCCCGAAAAAATCGCCGCCACGGCTATCCTTGCGGTAGCCGACAGAGAGGGAAGCGGAGCGATGGACGAAGTGGTCGCTTCCTTGGAAAAACGCTACGGGATAAAGGTGCGGAAGTTATCTTATAAAGGGAAACAGGTATCCAGTTCGCATATTAAGGCGTCCTTTGAAGTGGGTTTAAGGACGGAGGACGTTTCGGAAAAGGTAGCGGAAGTTATCGAAAGGAAAGGGCTTTACAGAGAATTTTCTTCGCTGGTCGCCGCCCTTAGAAACGACGAAAGCGAAAAGACCTTTGCCCACAGCGTATCGACTATGCTTTACGCTCAGAACTTTACCGGACTGCTGAAACTGAAATACGAGGACGTGTTTTTAGCTTGCTTACTGCACGACTGCGATAAAGCTACGACGGCAGTTTGCGAAGGGGTGCCGCAACCGGTGGTTCACCAGTTCAAGGGGGCGGAAAAGGCAAAGGAAAAGTACGGGATAAAGGACGAAAGAATATTGGACGCTATCAGGTATCATACTACGGGCAAGACGGAAATGACCACCTTGGGAAAACTGGTTTTCTGTGCGGATATGCTGGAACCGAACAGGAAATTCGAAGGAGTGGAGGAGCTTCGCTCTATAATATCGGAGGATTTCGAAAAAGGTTTTGCTTCCTGCGTGAAAGCGACTTACGAGCATTTACTTAAGCAGGACAGACCGATCTACTACTTGACGAAAGAGTGTTATCTTTATTACAATAAATAAAAAAGAATACGGAGTATATATGGACGCAAAACAAACCAAAGACGTAATAGTGGAACTTTTGAAAGAAAAGAAAGCCTCCGACATCACGGTTATAGACGTGGCGGAGCAGACTATAGTTACCGAATATTTCGTCATAGCTACCGGCAAAAGCACCACGCAGGTCAAAGCGCTGACCGACTTTTTGGACGAGAAAGGCGAGGAAAGAGGACTGGATGCGCCGTTGAGACGAGACGGAGTGAGGGAAGGCAGATGGGTAGTTATCGACTACGGCAGCGTGATCGTACACGTTTTCAACGACGCGACGAGAGATTTTTACCGTCTGGAGCAGCTGTGGGGCAACGGCGCCAACGTAACGAAAATCGAAGACTGAATTTTTGAAGCGGAAAAAAAATCCCTTTCACAATTTTCGATAAGAAAACGAATATCAGTTGACAAACGGCTCTCAAATCACTATAATAACAGGGTAAAGAAACCTTAAGCACCTTTAGCTCAGTTGGTAGAGCAACTGACTCTTAATCAGTGGGTCCCGGGTTCGAGTCCCTGAAGGTGCACCAAAAAAGAGAAACTCCCTTTTGGGGAGTTTTCTTTTTTGCTACTTCAGGGACAAAAAGAACCCGCAGGGTTCGCAAAGACACCCCAAAAAACCTTTGTTTTTTCGGGGACCCCGAAGGCAGGCGGAGCCTGTCTGATGAGGTACGACCAAACAAGGATAAGGGAACACAAAACGCAGCACGAATGTACTTATAAAAAAATAAAGGTAAGTCCGAATGGTCCCTGAAGGTGCGGCAAAGCGAGGATAAGGGCGCTTCTTACGACCTTTGTTCACGATTCGGACAGCGGTCATTTACGCCTTAGTAAACGCTGATGTCCGCATATTTGGGTATTATAAACACTATAGATAGATAACTTTTTTCGATAAATTTTCAATATAGCCGTGTTGTAATATGTAGGTGTGTTGTTTAATTTCGGTATTCGCAATAATTACTATTTACTATTTGATAATATATGCTGGACAACGATTATCCCAAGTGTGAAACTACACAATATTATTATATTAGCATATTAAAATTTATCGATTATACATATAGGTTCCGAAAAGTTTCTACATACTTCTTTGATTGTTGCTTTGCCTTGATTTGAAATAGCATTATACGGTACACAACTAGTCTCGTCCGGAAGGCCATATAGCATTTCATAAAATTTAAATATTTTGAAATCATTGTTTATATAATTTGTGTTTACCAAATATTCATAAATTTGTCTAATAGTTATGTCACCGTTTAATACAACAGTATTTTTAAATTCCGGGAAGCGTAGGTTTACGGGCACAGGATTTTTAATATTTTTTACTATATCCATTTCAATCATGTGATGTCCCCAACCACCTTCGGCATAGAAAAAAAGATTGGGCAAATAATAGGCTACACATAGACCGTTGTTCCCGTGACCGATTGTATCGTCATATGGAGTAAAAACTTTATAACAAGCAATTGTGGTGTCATCTATAACATGATACTTCGAGGCATCATAAACAGTAACTATGTCCATACCTGCCGGTTCATAATAATCAGATTTTTCAAAAACATAATTCAATAATTCCCTTACAGATTTTCTGTCATCGAAAATTACAGGTTGCATATCGAAAAACTTATAAAGTCTTAACATATATATTCCCCCCAATATTTGCAATTAATTTACACACATTATAGCATTAAAATATTCATATGTCAAAATTTAGGAAAATACATTCGGTAAGGTGCGACCTGTTTTGAATAAAAATAGATATTTTATGCGGGAGATAATATGGAAATTTGTGATATTTTCGATAACAGTCGCAGGAAAAAAGGCGTAGTACGATATGCGATGAAGAACGCAAAACGGGCGAATACCACCTCGTTGTTCAAGGCTGGGCTTTGAATGCAAAAGGAGAATTCCTCCTTACCAAGTGTTCTCCAAATAGATTTTTTCCCAGTATGTTGGAGTATAGCGGAGGCTCAGCACTTTTAAGAAAAGACAGTCGTGAAGCGTCTTTGAGAGAGGCTCGAGAAGAAACGGGGCTTCTTCTCGAGCCCGCGTGCGGCAAGCTTGTTATAACGTTAAAGCGTAAAGACAATTTGCGGGTGTATGGATTTTTCAGGCCGAATGCGACGCCGGTAACGTAAGGCTACAGGAAGGTAAAAGCTGCGACATTATGACTGCCGAAGAGGATATAGTTCGTGAATTGCTGGCTACGGGAGAGGAGACGTATAGAATGTCGATAAGTGCGGTTATTATAAGAGCAACTCCCTTTTCGGGGAGTTTCTTAGCGTTTCTATAGCGAATATTTTAATAACGTTTATTGAAAAGAAGGGAAAAGGGGACAAGTGGGTTAATTCTCGGAAAGCTCGTTGACGGCAGGGGATAAAAGATGAATATATCTTTCAATAATATCTTTATCTAAATAATATTATAGGAAAAATTCGTTAAAAAACGATACCTTCTTTGTTGCTGACTTCTAATCGGATACGTATGGCGGAATTTCCTTCGATGGGGATGAAACTTATTTGAGTATCTTTATAAGTGGCGATATAGGCTAATCCCGAGGTACTGATAGTACAACCTAAATTTTCGAAAACGGCGCAAAATTCTTTTGCGGAAGAATTGCAGGTTATTCCTGCCACTCTTATCGTTAAGATCCGATAGACAAGACGGCAATAACAGTTTTTGCCGTCTTTTCATATTATATAGTAAGTCTAAGACACATAAACTCAGGAGGTATATACCGATATGTCAATATTTAACAATAAAGTCTGCTGCGGCGGGAACGGGTGCGCAACGCCTTGCTGTCCCGGCCCTGTGGGAGCGACGGGACCGAGAGGTCCTATGGGACCGAGCGGTCCTACCGGTCCTACGGGACCTACCGGAGCGACGGGACCCACCGGCGCAGGGCTGGAATCCGTAGAAGAATTCAGTCAAGGAACTATTTATCCGAGAGGCGCCCTCGTCTATTACAACGGCGCATTATATCAGGCAAACGTGGACGATCCGACGGGAACGCCGGGGACCTCGGCGGATTTTAATCTGGTGACCGTAACGGGACCCACGGGCGCGACGGGCGCAACGGGACCCACGGGAGCAACAGGACCGACGGGAAGCGGAGCGACCGGTCCCACGGGTGCGACGGGCGCAACGGGACCCACGGGAGCCACCGGACCTACGGGAAGCGGAGCGACGGGACCCACGGGAGAAACCGGCGCAACAGGACCCACAGGGCCCACAGGACCAACGGGTGAAGAAGGTCCCACGGGACCCACCGGCGATACAGGAGCGGAAGGAGCTACGGGACCTACGGGAGAAACCGGACCTACGGGACCCACAGGACCTACGGGACCCACCGGACCTGCCGGCTCAACTTTAAGAACCGCCGCGGCTGTTAGCGACGCCACGAGTACGACGGATATAGTCACCCAGTTCAACGCTTTGCTTACCAGTTTGCGAGATGCGGGTATTCTGCAATAGGCGTTAGGAAAAAACCTGTCTTTATGCACGGGGCGAATTGTTCTTCGCCCCGTAATTTTACTTTCTTGGAGGTCCATATTGAAAATAGTCGTTTACGCAATTTGTAAAAATGAAGAGAAATTCGTGGATCGCTGGGTGGATTCCATGTCGGAAGCGGACAAAATAGTGGTTCTCGATACGGGTTCGGAGGACGATACCGTAGAAAAACTGCGGAAAAGGGGAGTATCCGTGACCGAAGAAATTATTTCGCCCTGGCGTTTCGACGTTGCAAGGAACAGGTCCCTCGAACTGGTGGACGAGGATGCGGATATTTGCGTCTGTACCGATTTGGACGAAGTCCTGCACAAGGGCTGGCGTTCTCTTTTGGAAAAAGCCTGGAAAAAAGGCGCCACGAGAGCCACTTACCGTTATACCTGGAATTTTACTCCCGACGGCAGGGAGGGGGTGGTGTTCTGGTACGAAAAAGTGCATTCCCGTCACGGATACCGTTGGACGCACCCCGTGCACGAGGTTCTGGAATGGGTGGGAGAAGGCGCCCCCGGTTTCACGGTGAAAGTCGAAGGCATGCAGCTCGACCATCTTGCCGACCCGAACAAATCCAGGGCGCAGTATCTGCCGCTTCTGGAAATGTCCGTTGCCGAGAACCCTTCCGACGACAGGAATATGCATTATTTGGGCAGGGAGTATATGTTCAAGGGAAGATGGCAGGACTGTATCGACACCCTGAAAAAACATCTCGCCATGCCTTCCGCCGTCTGGAAAGACGAGAGAGCGGCTTCTATGCGTTTTATTGCAAAGTCGAGCTATCGTCTCGGTAGAAAAAAAGAGGCGGTGCTGTGGTATATGTCGGCTATCTGCGAAGCGCCGCATCTTCGGGAAGGGTATTCCGATCTGGCGAGACTTCTGTATACCGAAAAGGAATGGGAAGGAGTGATTTATTTTGCGAGCAAAGGACTGGAGATAAGGGAACGTCCGCAAAGTTACATTTGCGAAGCCGAGGCGTGGGGCAATCTTTTGTACGACCTGCGGAGCATAGCCTATTACAACACGGGCCGTATCGATAAAGCGTTGACCGACGCCGAAGAAGCCTTGAAAATAACTCCGGAGGACGAGCGTATAAAAAACAACGCCGAAATTTTCCGAAGGGAAAGGAATAGATAAAAAATTTCCTTTTCTTTCGTAAAATATTTGACAAACGCTTCCCGAATCCATATACTGTAAACATGGCAACGGCGTCACAGTGATTTTTCTGTGACGCCTTTTTTTACGGGTGAAGTATGAAAAAGGACGATTTTTTAGCTAAATTTGAACACGACGCCTGCGGAATAGGCGCAGTAGTCAACATTAACGGAGAGAAAACTCATTCCGCCGTGGCGGACGCATTGACCATAGTGGAAAGGCTGGAACACCGTGCAGGCAAGGACGCCACGGGGACGGTGGGCGACGGCGTGGGGATACTGACGCAGATCCCGCACGAATTTTTCCTTTCCTGTTTAGGTCCCGACCTGCCCGAAAACGGGGATTACGGCGTGGGAATGTTCTTCTTTCCCGTTTCCGAAAAGGAAAGGCAAATGGCAAAAAAATCCTTCGAAATTATTTCCGGCAAAGAGGGAATAAGGATCGTTCGGTGGCGTAAAGTCCCCGTAAACAAGGATATTTTGGGAGAAAAAGCCCTAAACAGCATGCCCGACATTTACCAATGTTTTCTCGCCCGTCCGAATTATATCGGAAGGGGGTTGGATTTCGACAGGAAACTCTACGTTATAAGGAGACAGTTCGAAAAAAGTTGCAGCGGCACCTATGTGGTAAGTCTTTCTTCCCGTACCCTGGTTTATAAGGGAATGCTGCTCGTCAATCAGCTGGGAGAGTTTTATCCCGATCTGAAGGACGAACGCTACCGCAGCGCCATAGCTTTCGTTCATTCCCGTTTCTCCACCAATACGCAACCGAGTTGGGAGAGGGCGCACCCCTACCGCTTCATCGCCCACAACGGCGAAATAAATACCATCAGGGGCAACGCCGACAGAATGCTGGCGAGAGAGGAAACGGTTTTCTCCGAGGTCATGAAAGAGGATATGGAGAAGGTGCTGCCCGTCATAAACGTGTCGGGTTCGGACTCCGCGATGCTGGATAACACGTTGGAATTTATGTATATGAACGGGATCGATCTGCCCCTTGCGGTGATGATGACCATTCCCGAACCCTGGAAACACGACCCTTACGCTCACGAAGCCAAGAGGGATTTTTATCATTATTACGCCACGATGATGGAACCGTGGGACGGTCCTGCGGCGATAATGTTTTCCGACGGAGAAATAGCCGGTATGACCCTGGACAGAAACGGTTTACGTCCGTCGAGATACTGCGTGACCGCCGACGGCAGGTTCATTCTGGCTTCGGAAACGGGCGTTCTGGATATTCCCGAGGGAAAAATCGTGGAAAAATCCCGTATCCAACCTGGAAAAATGATTGTTATCGATACCGTGAGGAAAAAGATAATCCGAGACGAGGAATGTAAGAGATATTATTCGGAAAAAAATCCTTACGGGGAGTGGTTGGACGACTACCTTCTCAAACTGAAAAAAATTCCCGTTCCGAATAAAAAAGTGCCTGAACACGACCAAAAACTGCGGGATAAACTCTATAAAGCGTTCGGATACACCTACGAAGACGTGAAAGACAATATCCTTCCCATGGCGAAAAACGGGGAAGAGGCGATAGCCTCCATGGGGACGGACATACCTCTTGCCGCCCTCAGCGAAAAACACCAGCCGCTTTTCAATTATTTCAAACAGCTTTTTGCCCAGGTCACCAATCCGCCCATAGATTCCCTTCGGGAAAAAATCGTTACCGACACCACCGTTTACGTCGGTTCCGACGGAAACCTCCTCGAGGAAAAAGGGGAGAACTGTCGGGTTTTGGAGATAGAACATCCCATTCTTACGGGCGTGGATCTTCTTAAAATAAAATCACTGGACAGGGATCATTTCAAATGTGCGACCGTGTCTTTGCTTTATTACAAGAACACTTCGCTCAAAGACGCTCTGGAGGAAATGTTCGTAAATTGCGACAAAGCCTTCCGCAGCGGAGCGAACATAATCGTTCTTTCGGACAGGGGGTTGGACGAGAGCAAACTCGCCATACCGTCGCTTCTTGCGGTATCCGCAATGGAACAATACCTCGTCCGCACCAAGAAAAGGACGGCGGTATCCATAATTTTGGAAAGCGCCGAGCCTCGGAGCGTACACCATTTCGCCACGCTGTTGGGTTACGGTGCCCGAGCGGTTAATCCTTACCTTGCGCACGAATGTATAGAAGAACTCGTGGAAAAGAAAATGCTGGACAAGGATCCGCATACGGCGATAGACGATTACAATTCCGCCATTATGAAAGGAATAGTGAAGATCGCAGCAAAAATGGGTATTTCCACCCTGCAATCCTACCAGTCTGCGCAGATTTTCGAAGTGGTGGGGATAGAAAAAGAGGTCATAGACAAGTATTTTACCAATACCGTGAGCAGGGTCGGAGGGATCGGACTCAAGGAAATAGAGGACGGGGTAAAATATCGTCACGACCACGCCTTCGATCCGCTGGGTCTGGGCGTGGATACGGCTTTGGACAGCACGGGGTACTATAAACTCAGAAGCGGTCAGGACAAAGAAGACCACCTCTATAATCCCCAGACCATCGTCAAACTTCAACAGGCGGTCAGGGAAGGCAGCTATGAAAAATTCCGTCTCTATACCGATCTGGTGGACAACGAGATTCCGCACACTCTGCGTGGACTTCTGGATTTCGATTATCCCGAAGAGGGAGTTCCGATAGAGGAAGTGGAAAGCGAAGAAAGCATAGTAAAACGCTTCAAGACGGGAGCTATGAGTTACGGCTCCATTTCCGAAGAAGCCCACGAATGTATGGCGATAGCCATGAACCGCCTGGGCGGAAAGTCCAATTCCGGCGAAGGGGGCGAAAAGCCCGAAAGGCTGGGGACGGAAAGGAACAGCAAAATCAAACAGGTGGCGTCGGGACGTTTCGGCGTGACAAGCGAGTATCTGGTGAGTGCGGAAGAAATTCAGATCAAAATGGCTCAGGGCGCAAAACCCGGAGAAGGGGGACATCTGCCCGGCAAGAAGGTTTATCCGTGGATAGCGAAAACCCGTTATTCCACCCCGGGTGTGTCGTTGATCTCGCCCCCGCCGCATCACGATATTTATTCCATAGAGGATCTCGCTCAGCTTATTTACGACCTCAAAAACGCCGGACCGAAAGCGAGAATATCGGTAAAACTCGTTTCCGAAGCCGGGGTGGGGACCATTGCCGCAGGCGTAGCCAAAGCGGGGGCGCAGGTGGTGCTTATATCGGGACACGACGGAGGAACGGGCGCCGCTCCATACAGTTCCATTCACCATGCCGGACTTCCGTGGGAACTCGGAGTTGCCGAAACCCACCGCACTCTCATAGAGAACGGATTGAGGAATAAAGTCATCGTGGAAACCGACGGGAAACTGATGAGCGGCAGAGACGTGGTCATTGCGGCGTTGCTGGGCGCCGAAGAATTCGGTTTTGCCACGGCTCCGTTGGTGTCCATGGGCTGTATGATGATGCGAGTCTGCAATCTCGATACCTGTCCTTTCGGAATAGCCACAGGCAGGTACGGGAAATAATGGCAAAACTCGGATTCCGTACCGTCGACGAAATGGTGGGCAGGACGGACAGATTGAAGCCCCGTGAAAAACAGATCACCGAACGTGCGGAGAAAATAGATCTTTCGGAAATAATCTCCGACAGGTACGCATTCGAGAAGGAAAAGGTATACGACCCCAAACGTGCATACGATTTCAAACTGGAGGAGACCAAAGACAGTAAGATACTGCTCAAAAAATTCCTACGCACGTCGGCGGAAAGCTCGGGCGGTACCATAGACGTGACCGTCTCCAACACCGACAGGGCTTTCGGCACGCTGTTCGGCTCCTACGTTACCGCAAAATACGGTAATAGCTTGTCGGAGGATTTCTTTACGATAAATTGCAGGGGGACGGGCGGTCAATCGTTCGGGGCGTTCTTACCCAAGGGCGTGACCATAAGTCTTAAAGGCGACGCCAACGATTCCTTCGGGAAAGGACTTTCGGGCGGCAAACTCATCGTAACTCCTTCCGAAAAAGCGGTATTTCGTCCCGAAGAAAACGTGATAGTCGGAAATGTTCCCCTGTACGGAGCGACGAGCGGAGAGGCATACATCAACGGCGTGGCGGGGGAAAGGTTCTGCGTCAGGAACTCGGGCGCCACCGCCGTGGTCGAAGGAGTAGGCGATCACGGACTGGAATATATGACGGGCGGAAAGGTCGTTATTCTCGGAGATACCGGCAAGAACTTCGCCGCAGGAATGAGCGGCGGCACGGCTTACGTTCTGGACGAGAAGCACGACCTCTACAAAAAACTCAACAAGAGTATGATCAGCGTGGAGACCCTTTCCAAAAAGAAGGACAAGGACGAATTGAAAACTTTGATTTCCGCTCATTATCTTGCCACCGATTCGCCTTTAGCCAAAAAGATCCTGGACAATTTCGATTATTACGGCGGATTATTCAAAAAAATCGTACCGCACGATTACCGTAAAATAACCGATACGATATACGACCTTATGAAGAAAGGTCTCAACAGAGAGGAAGCGGAACTGGAAGCGTTCAGGCTTTCGGGGGAATAAGAAAGGAGAGCGTTATGGGAAAAGCCACAGGTTTTTTGGAATATTTAAGGAAAAACAATACCGACGTCGATCCGTTGGAAAGGATAAAAAATTATCGTGAATTCCACCTCGGGCTGAACGAAGCGGAACGCAGACGTCAGGGCGCAAGGTGTATGAATTGCGGCGTGCCTTTCTGTCAGTCGGGCATGGTTTTGGGCGGCGCCATGACGGGGTGCCCTTTGCATAATCTCATTCCCGAATGGAACGACGAAATTTACAACGGAAACGACAGTCACGCACTAGCGAGACTGCTCAAAACCAATCCTTTCCCCGAATTTACCGGAAGGGTGTGTCCGGCTCTCTGCGAAAAAGCCTGCGTCATGGCGAGTTTCGGCGACGCCGTAACGGTAAGGGAAAACGAATTGTTCGTGATAGAAAACGCTTTCGAAAACGGACTGATGAAAGCGGAGGCGCCTGCCGTTCGCACCGACAAAAAGGTGGCGGTGGTGGGAAGCGGTCCGTCGGGACTTACCGTAGCGGAGCTTCTCAATAAAAGAGGACATAACGTCACTGTTTACGAAAAGGACGATTTGGCAGGCGGATTACTTACTTACGGGATCCCGAATATGAAACTCGACAAACAAGTCGTCGCACGACGCATTAAGCTCATGGAAGAAGAAGGAGTGGTATTTGTTTGCGGAGTAGACGTGGGGAAGGATATTACGGGAGAGGAACTCACCAAGGCGTACGACGCGGTAGTGCTTTGTTGCGGCTCGAGAAAACCGAGAGCGTCGGGAGCGGAAGGCACAAACGTACAAGGCGTTATCTATGCGGTGGATTTTCTCAGACAGGCGGAGAAATATCTTCTCGGGACCGTCGGAGAAAGCGACGGTAAACTCGCCTGCGGCAAAAAAGTCATAGTGGTGGGCGGCGGAGACACCGGGAACGATTGCGTTGCCACCTGTTTAAGGCAGGGAGCGGCGTCGGTGACGCAACTGGAAATAATGCCCCCTTTGCCCGAGGAAAGAGCGGCGTCCAACCCCTGGCCGGAGTGGCCGAGGGTAAGAAAGACCGACTACGGGCAG
The DNA here is from genome assembly GCA_949285605.1 of uncultured Christensenella sp. GTDB lineage: Bacteria > Bacillota > Clostridia > Christensenellales > DTU072 > CAG-1782. The sequence continues at coordinate 5,031 of CASDZI010000006.1, read as the reverse complement.
GAGGAATACATAGCCTTATACGGATCCGACCCCAGGATCTACTGCACCGAGGTAAAAAAGGTAATTAGCGAAAACGGAATAATGAAAGGAGCGGAGCTTGCCGAAGTCAAATTCCTCGACGGCAAATTCACGGTTACGGAAGGCAGCGAAAGAACGGTGGAGGCGGATATGCTCATCGTGGCGGCGGGTTTTGTCGGGTGCGAAGAGTACGTCGCCGACGCATTCGGGATCTCTGCGGAAAGAGGGAGACTCTGCCGTAAAAATTACCTCACCGACAATCCGCAGGTCTTTGCCGCAGGAGACGCCGCAACGGGACAGTCTTTGGTGGTCAAAGCCATCGCCGACGCAAAGTGCTGCGCTGCGGCGGTGGACGAGTATCTGATGGGTTACACCAATATGCGTTGATTTTCGGGAAAAAAAAGACCGATAGAATACGGCGTCGGGCGAAACGCCTGCGTTGAAAGGAATTATTTTTCCGCTCGGCGTGCGGTTTGACGGCGTTGCATTCTTATCCAGTTAAAAAAGCCGTACAGGTCGTTTATCAGGAACACGAAGAAGCACACCGCTACCGAAACGTATTGAGAGGAATCTAAAGAGGCGGTCACCCAGAGTATTATTAAAACGGCGTCGTTCGCCGCATAGGCGAGGGCGAAATATTTACTTCTCCGAACGGAAAGCCAGGCGGCGAGAAAACTCGTAAGGACGGATATGGTGCTTACGGCGAGATTAGCCGTGCCGAGGATTTTGAGAATGAAATAAAATCCTGCCGTGACCGCCGCCGAAACTATTGCCATAAGAACGTATTCTTTACGGGAAAGGGAATTTATTTTTACTTCGCTTTTACCCTTTGCGGAGGGATTTTTCAACCAGACGAATGCCGTAGCCAATGCGATGGGAGCGCTCATTCCGAGATAAGTTATCATTTCGCCGTAATAGGCGTATCCGTAAGATATTATTCCGTACAATATGCTGAAAACCACCATTAAAAGGGGTCCGAACAAATTGCCTTTTGCGGCGAGGAGAAGGGAAGTCGTTCCTATCAGAGAAGCCGCAAGGGAGAGAATATTTTTTTCTTCTCCCGAAAAAAACGACGCCGTTATCGCTATAAAGGACGCTCCCCACAGTATCCGTTCGAACAAAGTAAAGTAACTTAAAAATTTTCTCATTTCTTCCTTATAAAAAAAAGCACTCCCGTTTACGACTTCTAAGACCTAACGCCGTAAACAAGAATGCGGTGCATTCAGACTACCCGGTGGCAGTAAAATCAATTTAACACGGACAGAACCCTTTGTCAAGCGATTTTTACCCGCGCGGCGGCGTATTCGGGAGACGGATTTCTTTCTACCGCTTTACTTGAATTCGACGCTTCCGCCCTTGCGGGAAAAATTTTTCTCGTCACCGGTACCGGCAAGTATTTCAAAAACGTCAAGAACGATCCCGAAAACAACCTCGGCATAGTGCGTATTTCCGCCGACGGCAAATGCGCCGAATTGTTGTGGGGATTCAAAGACGGGGGGAGACCCACCTCGGAATTTCCCGCACATATGATGACTCATATTTCCCGTCTTGCAGCAGATAAGGAGCACAGGGTGGTTATGCATTCCCATCCGACCAATCTTTTGGCAATGACTTATGTACATCCCCTGAATGCGGAGGAATTCAGCCGTACGCTCTGGCAGATGAGTACGGAATGTATAGTGGTGTTCCCCGAAGGGACGGAAGTTTTGCCCTGGATGCTTTGCGGCACCGACGAAAAAGCGGAAGCGGCGATAGAGGAAGGAAGGGAATTCGTCAGAGCAAGACCCAAGGGGATAATCAATATCGATACGTTATCGAAAAATTTCCTTGCCAACGATACCGTTACCATCGCTTCTTTGAAAGAAAAGCGTCTTATAGCTAAGTCGGTAAATCACGTCAAAGTACTTGCGAGGGGAGTGTTGGACAAACCGCTCACCGTAAAGATGCCCGATTTTTCCATAGACGCCATAAAGATGATAATCCTTACCGGCGGGAAGGCAGTAAAAATAAAAACAGTGGAAGAATAAAGGCAAAGTTATTTAGTAAATTTTTAGAATTGCACAAAAACGCCGCAATAAGCGGTGTTTTTGTATATAGTGTATAGTGGAGCGTAAATATAAAAAGTCGAAATTTATTAGTGACGTTGAAAAGCTGCGAGCGGAAATATCGGTACAAAAAGCTTTGATTTAAGGAACGTTTGATCGGCGTTTTTCCGTAAATCAGTCATATCTCGACATCGCTATTGAATTTTCTATTAGGTACACGCTCATATTACGTTCCGGACGTAAATCGTTCAGCTTTTTCAAGATATCCATTCTCGCTGTCTCCTTAAAAAAATCCCCGATAAAATCCCTCCTTGAAATTATTGTGCTACACAATTTAAGTATAATTATAACAAAATTGAGTTGACAACATAGTTAAATAAAACTATAATCAAAGTGAAAATATGTGACTGTTCAATTAGGGATTTAGGAGGGAATTTTATGAAAAAGAAACTTTTTCTGACTCTCGCAATAATTTTATGTTTTGCCGTTATTTTTACTGTACTGACAGCCTGCACAAATAAAGAGTTTGCGGGCAAGTATTACAAAGTCGAAGGCGGCGTTCTGAACGGTGAGTCCTGGATAGAGCTTACCAAAAACGGTAAGTGGACGGACGACGAAGGCGCTTCGGGAACGTATGAAGTCAAAGACGGTGCGATCGATTTTTATGAAAGCGACAGCGACGAGATACTGCTCAGCGGCACGATATCGGGCGACGACCTGGTGGTAGAGTTTTGGGGCATGGAATCCCACTACCGCAGAGGTAACCCCGGCGACTCCGCAACCGAAACCCCCGACGGCGGAACTCCGACTACATACTACACGGTAACGTTCAATTCTATGGGCGGTAGCGAGGTAGCCTCGGTTCAAGTAGCTGCCGGTACGAAAATTGCCGCTCCCGCCACTCCCACAAAAGACAGATATAATTTTAGCGGTTGGTATAAGGACGCAGGTTGCACCACGGCGTGGGATTTCTCGACAGATGTGGTGAACGGCGATATTACCTTATATGCAAACTGGGTTGGGGAAGACGGAAAAATTCTTGCGGTAGCAAACGCTACGATTTCGGATTACAACATATTTATGCAGGTTCGAAGAGATGTCGATTATGTATCTCTTACCGACGCCGTTACGATAGGCGGCTCGGGAACGTGGCGCCTTTACCGAGACATACTCGGAAGTCAGGAGATCCCCACTAAGATAGCCACAGGAAGCAACGGTAAGCTGTCGGACGGAAATAACATATTCTATATCGTGTCAACGTCCTCGGACGGACAGCAGGTCAGGACTTATACGCTTACCGTTCACCGCAGTTATGCTGTGTCTGTCACGGTCATAGATCCCTACGGCAATCCGTCTTATTATAACAGTTTCTACACATATTTTGACAGGGTAAATATCGATAAAAACTTCCCCGGCTATACCGTCAACGGTTGGACTTGTTCGGACCCTGAATGGGGGACAAAAGGATATATCACGGATTCCGCCACCTTTACGCCTTCCTGTACGCCGAATACTTACACGGTAACGCTTGACGCCGAGGGCGGTACGATATCCTCGGGCGGCGACACTAAGAGCGTAACTTACGATTCGGGATATTCCTTACCCGTTCCCTCGAAAACGGGATACTCTTTTTTGGGTTGGTATTGTCAGGGTTCTCGGAAAACCGATAGCTACGGTAGTAGTCTTTCGGATTGGAATTATACTGACGATACGACCTTTTATGCGCAATGGGAAATAAACGATTATTATCTCAACGCACGCAGTTCGGATACGGACGCAGGGACGGTAACCGGCGGCGGATATTATGATTATCTGGAAGGAGTGACCATCACGGCAATCACCAACCCCGGCTATACCTTTATCGGTTGGTACGAGGGCGGGACTAAACTCACGGGCGAATTGACTTACAGCTTTACAATGACCACCGTAAACAAGACCTATACCGCAAAATGGGTAAAGGTGAATATAGTCAGCGAAAATACCGCCAAAGGTACGGTCATGCCACTTACAGGTACCTATATGCCCGGTGATAGAGATACAATCACGGCAATCACCAACCCCGGATATACCTTTATCGGTTGGTATGAGGGAGAAACTAAACTCACGGGCGAATTGTCCTACACCTTTGCAATGCCTGCCGAAAACAAAACTTATACCGCAAGATGGGAGCCTACACAATACTCTGTAAATTTGATTGTATCGGGAGACACAGTATGGAACACGGAAACCGCAGGTATCGGGAGTGCATTAAGTGTACCCGATACAGAAGAAGGATTGACTTTTGTCTGTTGGCAAGATATTAACGAAGTTCGTTATACCAACAACACAGGGACCATATTCAAGGCAATGTCCGACGGTTTAACTTTGTATGCAAAATTTGTATCGACCGCATACACAATTTCCACAGCCGAAGAGTTGCAATCAATAACTCTTGACGGAACCTATTATTTGCTTAACGATATCGACCTCGGCGGTGCGGAATGGACGCCTATCGGGACAGACAGCAAGCCCTTTACCGGCACTATATACGGCAACGGCTATACGGTATCGAATTTCAAAATAACTACGGGAAGAAATTACGTAGGTCTTTTCGGGTATAACGAGGGAGTGATCCAAAACCTCGGCGTCGAGGACTTTACCGTAAACGTAAGTTATAGCGGCGACGTTTATGCCGGCGGACTGGTGGGGGAAAACTTCGGCAATATAACGAACTGTTACGCCACGGGTGAGGTGAACGCTACCGGTTCTTCCTCTGCCCGTGCGGGCGGCTTGGTGGGGAGTAACTCCGGCGGCAACATAACGAACTGTTACGCTACGGGTGAGGTGAGCGCTACTTCTACTTCTTCCTCTTCCTCTGCCTATGCGGGCGGCTTGGTGGGGAGAAACGTGGATGGCAGCATAACGAACTGCTACGCCACGGGTGAGGTGAGCGCTACCGATTCTTCCTCTGCCTGTGCGGGCGGCTTGG
>CASDZI010000005.1 GCA_949285605.1 uncultured Christensenella sp. | reverse complement strand
ATTTATGAATATATATAAATACTTGATTTCGGAAATAATTTAGTGTATAATCACTTATACGGAATTTTACCTTTTCGTTAGAAGGAGAAGATATGAAGAAAAAAATTGTTGCGTTAGTGTTGCTTGTGGCGTTGCTTTGCGTGTCCATGCTTACCGGTTGCACTTTTATCAAGGTCAACGAGGAACGGAAAGCCAACGAAGTTATGGCAACGGTCAGTCTGGACTACGAGGGACAGAACCTTTCCCTCACCGTCACCCGTAACGAATTGATCAGTTACGTCAACTATATTATAAATCTTTACAGCCAGTACGGTATGAGTTACGACGCCAAGTCTTTGGTGGAGCAGGGACTGGACGCTCTTATAAGCCAGAAATACAACGTTCTGAACGGTATGGTTTATCTCCTGAGCCTCGACAACCGCAAAGACGTTTTGTATAAAGACACCACCGAATACAAGAGTATTTACGGTACCCGTCTTACTCCCGAAGGGGTTTTGACCATTGCGGAAAGGTATTCCGCCATAGCGTCCACCAACGAAAGTTTTAAAGAAAGCATCGATACCTATATCGAGGAATACGAAACCGAACAAAGAGAACTTCTTGTAAGCTCGGCGAGAGAAAAGCTTGCCGCTCTCTATGCCGAAGGCTATTCGGTAAAGGAAAACGGCGTGGCTATTTACCACCTCGACGGAGAGGAGTATGTCGCAGGACTTTATCAGGACAGCTTCATTTACGACGCAAGTTTGACCAGTACCGATTCCTCCACCGGAGAGACCACCACTCAGCCCGAAACCGATTACAAACAAATTTATCTTAAAATAGACCTTACCAAAGGCAGCGATGAAAAATCGGTCCATCTGCCAGCGTCTTCCACGGCGGTCACCACCGAAGTGGACGAGGAAGCGGAGTTTGTTTCCAATTATATCACCGCAAAAATATGTAAAGTGACCTACGACGAACCCGTTAAAGACGAAGACGGAGAGGAAACCTATAAGACCCACACCGCCGAAGCGTCGTTCACCCTCGTTACCCCCCGTACCGCTTACAGCGAGCAGGAGGAAGAGGACACCAGAGACGACGCCACCGTGCTCAACGAAGGCGACGTGAAATACCGTTACGCCTCTTTCAGCGGAGAACTCAGCGAGGAGCTTCAGAAAATCGCCGACGAAGGACAGATATTCAAGCACACCTATACGACTTACGCAAGCGACGCCGAGAAAGACGCTTACCGCCAGTTCAGAGAAGAGAAGAAGAATATGTATATCGGATTTGACGCCACCGTTACCGACGATCCGTACAACACTCTGGGGTACTATTATCTTTCGGCTTTCGAAAGCGCCGTCCTCAGCGCCGTTCAGCACGAACTCAAACGCGCCGCATTGACGGAAAGTCCCGTTACCGAAGCTCAGATCGAGGAGCAATACGACATACTCGTAAACAAGCAGAAAGAAGAATACGATATTCTTTCCGCAGAAGAACAGGTCAAGAAATTCGCCGAGACTATAAAAACAGATCTTACTACTGCTTATTATGTGCCGATAGAGACATTGCTCAACGAAAGTTTCGAGTATAACGGAAAGACGTACAACTACGCCACCGAAAACGCCGACGGAAGCGTGACGATAAATATGTTCTATATTTCGCACATTCTGTTCAAGTGGGACGAAACGCTCAACACCCTTATGGCTAACGACGACAGACTGCACGACCAGAGCGACGAGGATATGATAAAGGATATCAAGACCGAATATCTCAATTATCTCAAGACCAATAAGAGCAAACTGGATTTCGCCACCGCCGAAGAGGAGGGCACGACCTTAGCCGACGCTTTCTTCGTGAACGAAGACGGGACCATTGCCGAATTCAGCGTACTGGACGTAGTCGCCGAACTGAAAGCAGCCATGGCGGCAAGCGAGAAGCCCTTCGAAGTGTTCAAGGAATATATGACCTACTTCAACGACGACAGCGGTTCTATGACGAGCGCTACCGGATATTTCGTGGCGATGGGAGATATAGAACATTCTTACGACGGAGACGATTTCCCGAATATGGCTATCGACCTCTATCTCAAACTCCTCGCCGACGGCGTCAATCCCAACAACTCTTCCTACGTCAGCGAATACGCCTTTACCAGCTACGGAATGCATATCGAGACCATAAGTTTCGCTCCGTTCTACAGAATAAACCTTACCGACAACAACGGCTTGGGCGTGAATTTCGCTTTAGACCTGGACGGAACGGTATTTGCCGATTCCATAAAAGAGGCGTTGGAAACCAACGTAGCCAACAAGGTTTACAGCGAATGGACGTCTAAATACTCTTCCGAAGACGCACAAAGCCACGCAGTCAAGAACGAAAAGAAACTGAAGTCGTTGTTGAAAGATCTCGGACTGTAATTCGATAAATTGCCGAAGGACACCTCAGGGTGTTCTTTCGGTAAAGAGGGGTTTTTACCGAATATGAAAATACTTGTGCTTAACGGCCCCAACCTCAATATGCTGGGGACGAGGAAAAGAGAAATATACGGCACCGAGACGCTGGCGGACGTCAACGCCTGGCTGAAAGAGAAGTTCCCCGAAACGGAACTGGAGTTTTTCCAGAGTAACCACGAAGGAGCGATTATCGACAAACTTCAGACCACCGACGCCGACGGAGTGGTCTTGAATGCGGGGGCATATACGCATTATTCAATAGCCGTAAGGGACGCTATCGAGGCACGGGAAAGTTTACCGTGCGTGGAAGTTCACCTTTCGGATATTTCGAAAAGGGAAGATTTTCGGAAGGTTTCCTTTCTTACCGAGGTGTGTAAAGCCACTTTCGCAGGTTTCGGAAAAGAGAGTTACGCCAAGGGAATAGAATTTTTACTGGAGAGACAAAATGGGTAATTTCGATATAGAACTGGTGGGAAAAGTCGGGAGCATGGCTCTCATCAACAAGGAGCACGACGACATCGACTACAATATCATTTCCCGCATAAGCCGTTATCTCAAGCCCGGTATAGTGTGGATAACCAGCGGAGCCACCGAAATAGGCAGACTGGATTACATAAAGAGAACGGGGAAAGAACTCGAAGGTAACGGCGAAGAAGTTAAAGCCGATTATGCCGCACAGGGGCAGAGTATCCTTATGGCGAACTACCGCCAATATATGGACAGCCGCTACTGTCTTAGGCAGATACTGGTGGAACACAATCATTTCAACGATCCCGGCAAAAGGGAACACCTCAAGAAAATGCTTTTACGCTGTCCCGCCCAGAACGCCGTGCCGATAATCAATTACAACGACCCCGTGAGCGAGGAAGAAGTCCGTAATATGGAGATAAACGCCCTGCGTTCGGCGGGGAAAAGCGTGGTGGAATGCGTGGACAACGACGAAACGGCAAGCCAGATAGCCTGTCTGGTCCGTCCGAAATATCTTTTGATAATGACGGGCGTGGACGGGATATACACCAACAAGGACGACGACACCACTCTGGTAAAGGAAATAAGGGGAAAGGACGTCTACGAACTGGTGGAGAACATCGAGCATTTCCAGAATTATTGCGACGGAGCCAGCCGCAAGGGAGCCAACGGAGCGAGAGCCAAGCTGGAATTTATCAAAGAACCGGCAAAACAAGGCACCACCGTCTATATAGCCAACAGTAAATACCGTATATCCGACATAATGGCAGGGGAGGTCCCCTCCACGAAGATCTACCTCGGCTGAGGAAATTTTACAAGAAAACAACGGGAACGCCCTTTTCGGGGCGTTTTTTCTTTCCATTCCCTGATAATATAGCTTTTTCGGGTATTATGCGACAGGAACAACGACTTTTTTCGGCGAATATAATTACGCATTGATTTTTTCGACATTAAAAAGAGCATAATAGTTATACAAACGGTTACATAAAAGGTTACATAAAAGGTTGACAAAATCAAATTAAAAGGTTAGCATATTATTGAGGAAGGAGAAAGAATGGAAAAAGGTTTGTTTTACGAATTGCTTTCGGGGAGCGAATACTTCAATTTAGAAGATTTACGCTATAATAAGAAAGCAGGCTATTGCTTTTCAAAAGAAAAGTACGAGGCCTTTATGGCTTATAAAGAAGCATTACTTTGCGAAAACGATAAAATTTTTAAAAAAATTCCTCTTAAGAGCTTTAATTCCGAATATCTTTATTATGCCGACGGCGAATATCTGAAATCGCTTTATAACGAATATCTGAATATGGTTTACGAATCCGTTACGGAAGACCGAAGCGATTTGTTTTCAAGGAACATGGGAGATATTCTCTTTTCGAGGGCTTTATCCGAAGTGGAGGGCACGCTCAGGATAGAAAACGTCGCCACCACTCAAAAAAGGATAAGAGAACTTTATAAAAAGGACGTTCCTCGAAATCAGAACGACGTTATAGTCGCCAATATGCTAAAGGCAATGCAATATATAGCGGAGGAAAAGCCTGCTTTCAATAAAGAAAATTTACGGAAATTGTACCTTATGTTAAGCGAAAACTGTTTATCCGCGGAAGACGGCTTGACGGAAGGGCAATATTATCGGGACGACTTCGTTCAGGTAGACGGTTTCGAAGGGGCGGATCACAGGGAAATCGATGTCTTAATGGAAAGTATGTTTTCGTTTGTCAACGACAAGGACAGCTTAAACGAATACGGGATATTGTTACCGCATATCTGCCATTATTATATCGTTTATGTTCACCCGTATTTCGATTATAACGGAAGGACGGCAAGAATGGTTTCGTTTTGGATAAATTTGCTTTACAACAAAATGCAAAGTCCGCTTTTTATCAGCGAAGCGATAAACGAGACCAAAAAAGATTATTACCAAGCCTTGCGGGAAACCAGGAGCAACCGGAACGATTTGACGTTTTTCCTCGGATATATATTGAAAGTCGCCGTAAAATTCGGGTATATTTATAAAAATTTGGAGGCAATAAAAAACGCACTTTCGAAAGAAGGGAATTTTCTTTCCCGGTCGGAAACGTATTATCTGAAGAAAATATTGATCCGCAATCCGGAAAATTATTTCAACGTGAAAATGTTCCTCGAATATATCAACAGCACAATTACTCATCAGGGCGTAATGAAAATCTTAAACTGTCTGACTGAAAACAGCGTGTTGTTAAAAGAAAAAAATAAAAAAGGAGAAAATATTTTCAAGGTCAATCCCGATATGATTTTCTATAAATACGACTATTGAAAGCCAATAAGGTCTTTTCCGACCAATCATAAACGCTTCCGTAAACGCATAGAGTTTTAGAGCGGAGGAGTTATGAACGAGATAAAAAACGCAGGCGGACATTCGTTCCGCTACGAAAACGGGAAAATTTACGCAACGGGCGTGGTCAGCGTGGAAGAATTCGACGACAAAGAGGCGGTCCTGCGGCTTGCCGACAGCGTGTTGACCTTGAGAGGCGGCGGTTTCGTACTGTTGGAGACCGAAGTCAAAAGCGGACTCTTTTCCATGGAAGGGAAAATTACCTCCCTGTCCTACCACGCCAAGGAAGCGAAAATCGGATTCGTGAAGAGGTTGTTCAAATAGTGTTCCCCGCTGCCGAACAGCCTTACATCGGGCTTGTTTTTCTCTCCGCAGGAATGGCGGGGTATCTTGCTTACGAAATTTTTTATACCTTAAAAACTCTTTTCGGCGGGAAAGCGGCGGAGATCGTCGCAGATTTTTTATCGGTAGTTTCGGCTGCTTTTATTTACTGTTTAGTAGCCGAAAAAATGCATTACGGGCAGATAAAGGCATATACGTTGTTTTGTTTCGTCGCAGGGTGGTCGACGATGCGTTTGGTGTTGAAGAACACTTTACGCCGTATTTTTTCTCCGGCGGCGGTAAGGTTGAAAGAGCGGCGGAAACAATTTTTCGAAAAGACGCATAAATTATTCCTCAATTCTCAAGCTAAGAGAAAACGGAGGAAATATGAAAGACGAGAAAAATTGTTGTCAAAACAGCGGAGCGAAGACCGTCGTGTGCGAAAGAGAAAACAAGGAGTGCGGATGCGGAGAAAGGGAGCGGGAGCGTTATCCCGAGAGGGACTACGAGGAAATGCAGGAAATTTATCATAACGCCCTTGCGGGAATGGACAGCGTGGAAATACTCCGTCCCATTTCCAAAGACAGGAGTTTCCGCTCCCTTCTTCTGAAACAATATAAGGAATATTCCCGAATAGCTACGGAAATGGAAAAAGAAGCGAAAGCGAGGGGTGCGGAGCTCAAGAAGCCGTCCTTTATGGCTAAAGCCATGATGTATATGTCGACGAAAGTCAGCACGCTCAAGGACAAGTCGTCTTCCCGTCTTGCCGAAATAATGATACAGGGTATAGATATGGGAATAATTTCGGTGACTAAGGTAGCCAACCGCCTCGAAGCCGAGAACAGAACCAACGAATACGTGCAGAAAATGGCGGATATACTCGCCGCAAACCTCGAGGAGACGAAAGCGTTCTTATAAGGAGAGGTTTTTAGAAAAATAAACGCTCAGGAAAAGTTTCTGAGTGTTGTTATATACGACTACGGGGCTGCCGTCGGGAGCGGTGTGCCCCAAATTCGGGTCGGAATAATCGGAGGTACCGCTTCCTCCGTTTAATTTTATATAGAGGTCGTTGAAAAAGGAGCCGATATCCGTCACGAAACTCTCCTTTTCCGCCCAGAAGGCGGCTTCTTTCTGCCGTTCCGCCCACGCTTTTTCGGGGAAGGAGGGCAAGGGTTCGTCGGTGCCGTACAGGGAGTAATACAAGTTATACATCTGCGGCAGGTAGTACATATAGCCGCAGTAACGGAAATATTCGTTTTCCGAAGAAATAAGAACGTAAACGGCGGTGAGGACGGCGTCGTTTTCCCGCATAACGCCCTTGAGGTGAGCGGTTTCGTGAGCGGCAGCGATTAGGGAAGAGCATTGCATATTCTGAGCGTTGAGCAGGGTTTCTCCCGTGGGCAGGAAGGTGAGTCCGCTTATCCCCGTAGCCGAAAATATCGGAGAAAAGAGAGTTTTTTTCGGGGCGACGAAAAAGTCGGAATAATAGGAAGGGAGTTTTTCGTATTCCTTTCGGAGCAGATCGTAAAGTTCTTTTTCGGTATAGGGCATTACGATTTTTCCGTCCTCGTAATCCGCTTTTTCGCTAATTTCGGAAAAATCATCGTTAAAATAGACTATCGCTTCCCGAAGCTCGTCTTTCGAAAGGGCTTCCCCTTCGTAAAAGGGCAGAGGGAGTTCTTCCCGGTAATAGTTCATACCTGCGGTAAAATTGTAGATAAACGCAAAACAGGCGACGTAAAGAACGAGCGAGGCAAGAGCTTTTACAAGGCGATCGGAACGGCGTTTTTTCGCCGAGCTTATTATAATGAAGAGAGTCGCCGCCACGAAAACGACCGTTACCGCTATAAAGAGGTCGTATAACGAAAAGGGGAAGAAAGAGGAAAGCGTTCCGAAAAAATATACCCACGCTTTGCTTATTCCTCGGGCAAAGACGTTTTCGCAGAGAAAGGAAGAGTTTTTAAGTACCGCAAGCAAAACGCAAGCGGCGGCGAAAATTGCCGCCGCCACGAGCATTCTTATACTTTTGCGGTATTTGAGTTTCAAAGTTCCTTCCTTATGGCGTCCATTAAGGAAGCGGCTTTTTCTTCGGCGTAGGAATGGCCTTTGTCGAAGCAAAGGACGTAGATTTTGAGTTTGGGTTCGGTTCCGCTGGGACGGACGCAGACGAACTGTTCCTTGTCGAGAATGAATTTAAGCACGTCGCTTTCGGGCAGGCAGGTATGTTCCTTATGTCCGTCGGCGTAAGTAATTTCCCCTTTGAGATAATCGGCTGTGGCGAGTATCTGTTCTCCGGCAAGTTCGGGAATGGTCTTTTTGCGGATTTTTGCCATGGCTTTAGCCATATCGTTCATGGCTTCCACACCTTTGTAGGCTATGCTGTCCACCTGTTCGCAATAATAACCGTATTTGTCGAAAAGTTCCATAAGACGGGCGAACAGTCCTTTGCCTTTGGATTCGTAATAGCAGACCATTTCCGCCGTCAGCATACTTGCGACCACGGCGTCCTTGTCTCGGGCGTGGGTGCCTCTGAGGTAACCGTAGCTTTCTTCGTACCCGAAGATAAAGGTATGACTTCCGTCGGCTTCCCATTCCTTTATCTTTTCGCCTATGAACTTAAAGCCCGTGAGGACGTTGAATACGGCTACGCCGGCGTCTTTGGCTATCCTGTCGGCGAGAGTGGTGGTGACTATGGTCTTGACCACGGCGGCGTCGGCGGGAAGTTTGCCGTCCTCTTTAAGACGGGTGATTATGTAGTCGAGGAGCAACGCTCCGATCTGGTTTCCGTTGAGGAGGCGGAACTCGCCGCTGAAATCCCTTACCGCAAGTCCCATACGGTCGCAGTCGGGGTCGGTGCCTATCACCACGTCCGCTCCGATACGGTTACCGAGTTCGATACCCAGTTTCAGAGCTTTGGGATTTTCGGGGTTGGGAATGGGCACGGTGGAAAACTCTGTGTCGAAAACCGTCTGTTCGGGGACGGTGGTCACGTTGATGCCCATTCTGCCCAGGACGGTGGTCACGGGGATAAAGCCTGAACCGTGTATGGGAGTATAGACCAGCTTGATGTCCTTCCCGTATTTCGCCACCGCTTCGGGGGAGAGGGAAAGTTTGGCTATTTCGGCATAATATGCTTCATCTACCGATTTTCCGATAACGGTTACGAAATCGTTGATTTTCACGTTGTCCAAACCCTTGAGATCGGAGGGGAAATTGATTTTGTCTTCCGCCACCGAAAAGTAGTCGGTAATTTCGTTGATGTGCTTTACCACCACGGCGGTGTCTTCGGGGCTCATCTGCGCTCCGTCCTCGCCGTATACCTTATAGCCGTTGTATTCCTTCGGGTTGTGGCTGGCGGTTATCATAATGCCTGCCACGGCGTTGAGATGCCTTATGGCAAACGAACACATGGGCACGGGGTGTACGTTTTCGAAAATATAACTCTTTATGCGGGCTTTGGAAAGCACGCAGGCGGCTTTTTTGGCAAATTCCAGACTGAAACGGCGGGTGTCGTAACTTATGACCACTCCTCTTTTACGGGCGTCTTCCCCTAAGGACGAAATAAAAGACGCAAGTCCCGACGTGGCTCTCGCCACCGTGTAGACGTTCATACGGTAGGTCCCCAGCCCCACTATACCTCTCATGCCCGCCGTGCCGAAGGCGAGAGGTGCGGAGAAACGCTCTTTCAGTTCCTCTTCGTTGTTTTTAATGCGTTCGAGCTCCTCCCTTTCTGCGGAGGTTACGTTATTGTACCAGTTTTCAAAAACGGCTTTAGACATAAACCTGAATTCTCCTTATTCCTGAGATTGTATTACTGAAAATATCCATATAAATATATGATAACATAAATCCTTAAATAAAGTAAATACCGAACCTCATTTTTTTGTCGAGAGGGGAAAACTGACTAAAACCCGTATTTTTACGGGGAGGAGAGGAAGTTTTTGGCTATTGACAAAAAGGGTGTTCGATGATAAGATATAATCGTTAAGTTGTCACGACCTAAGGTTGTGGCGGATTTTGCAATTTATTTTGGAGGTTATATGAAAAGAAGCAGTATTTTCACTAAGATTATGCTCGCGATGGTGCTTCTTGCTCTCGTTTTCGCACTCGTGGCGTGCAACGGCGGCGGGGATGACGAAGATACCGAACCCACTCCCCCCCCTGAAGAAGAAGCTACCCTTGCCGAACAGCTCGTGGACATAATCAAGGCGGCGGGACCGTTGATTACGACCATTAACGGGATCGAAGCCGGCAGCACCGTTTCCGCAGACGTTACGGCGACCGTCGATTATAAAAACGGAGCCAACAGCGGCAATTACAGCGTGACTTTGGCAGGAAACATCAATTCCACTTCGCCCGAATTGACCGCTAATTTCAAAAAAGGCAGCACCGAATGGTTAGGGCTTACTTACGTCGGAAACAAAGTTTATCTCAATCAGCCCTTGACGGCGGTCAACACGTCTTCCGACCACGATAAGATAGTCGCAGACGTAGCCGCACTCGCACCCGCAGTGAACGATATTATGTATATCGTTATGGACGCTCTCGCAGGGCTTAACATCAACATCGACTTCGATGAATTGGCCACCTCTTTGGGCGGACTTATCGGACAATTCGACGAAACCGGAGCCATATCCGATATGATACAGATCGAGACCACTTCCACCGGCAATAAGATAACTCTTACTTCCGCTACGTTGAGCAGTCTTCTGCCTGTCATCAAGATGGCTCTTTCGGATCTTTCCGACATAATCGACGCCATCGTGCCCGAGACGCTGCCCGACATCACCGCAGAGATCAGGCATAACGAAACCGACGGAATAACCGGGTTGAAACTTGCGTACAAATTCGACGACGACAACCAGGGAAGCCTCGACCTCGATCTTTCCTTGTCCACCTCTTCCAAAGTGACGGTTTCCGCTCCTTCCGGTTACACCAACAAACCTTTGGTAGCTAACCTCAGCGCTTCTCTCCCGCAGAAGGGTGCGGAAGTGGATCTCGGACTTATTGTCAATCCCGACTTCTCCGCAAAAGGTAAGAACCTCGCTTTGGCTACGGCTGCCATCAACGGAGAACATCTGGTCAACGGATTCTTCGACGGACAAGCCGTTTACTTCGATACCGGAGCTCTTTACGACGCTCTTAACTCAGGCAACAATGAGAACTTGGTGACTAAACCCGCCGACACTCAGTACAAAGCTACTCTCCAGAAAGGCGAAGTCGGAGCGCTCACGGCTACTACTCTTATCGATATGATAAACGAAGGCGCAAAGGGCGTTAAAGATAACTATATCGCAAACAAGGATAAAGACGATGATACTTCTTCCGGCACCGATACGTCTACCGCTCCTTCCAAGGGCATACTCGTGACTATTTACGAATGGCTCGGCGGAACCGCCACCATTGAAGACGGAGCTTACGTCGATCCCACTCCTGCAGAAATGCTCAAAGCTCTCGACAACAATATCGGCGAGTACGTTCGTTTCAACGTGGACGAAGACGACTACTACAAAGTGTTGAAGAAAATACTTACTCTCTTCAACGACAATGAAGAATGGCTCATCGGCGTAGATCTCATCAAAGACGATTTTGATGGCAAGATAAACAGTATGACCGACTTCATCACTTTTGAAAACTGGATTAACACCGTAGAAGCCAACGCTGACGGTATTTACGGTATATTCGATTGGGATACCGCTACTTGGAGCGGCGGCGCCACTTTGGTAAAAGACGGCGACAACAACGACTTCCTCGACGCTGTCAACGTATTCGTTTGCCTCGGACTTGACGCCGAAAACAAACCTATCGACATCACCAGCGACAACATCAGCGAATTTATGAACTACTATATCGCCGCTCTCGGTTACTATGTGGACGGTTTCTATACCCCCGAACAAATGCAGGCTATAGACGCAGCGGATAAGAAGCTTTTAATAGCCAAGAACGTATATCTTAATTCTAATAAAACCGAAGATGACGCTCAGGCTCTTGCCGCCGCCGAAGCCGCTCATAAGACGGAACTCGAAAAGTATTATACCGCCGCTAACGCCAACAGAATCATCGAAATGCTCATAGGGTTTAACGGAACCACCGACAACTACCTGAAAGAACTTATCGACGGAGGCGTTTACGTAGGTATAGGTTGCAACGAAAATGAAGGTCTGAACGGTTACATCGCTCTCGCTTCCGACAACACTGACGAAGCGACCGTTTACGCTACGATAGCCGGTAGCATCGGGTTCTTCGATATCGAACAGAGCATCGACGAATTGGTTTCCGCTATTACCATTAACAAGGAAGCCGCTCAGGAACTCTACGCTCCCGAAGTTACTACCGACGAGGCTTACAAAGTCATCGACACCTGGGAAGACGGAACTCTTAAAGTAAACGCCGACGGTAGCTACGTTTACAAGAAGGACGGTGACAACTTCGTTTACAGCTACCGTTACGAGAACGGTGAAAAATTGTTGGACGAACTTTACAGCGCTTTCCTCGCTTATATGGATTACGAGAAAGCAGCCTAAGAGTCAGCGAACAAACAGATTAAAGACGCAGGATAATTCCCTGCGTCTTTTTTTTCGGGATAAACCGGTTAAAAATCACATAAAGCGGTATTCCTTTTCGAAATTTGCTATTGAAGTGAAAAGAGGTTTGTTGTATAATTATTAAAGAAAAATATCATTTGGAGGGAGCCGTGCCGGATATAAGTTCTGATAAAAAACCTTTGAAACTCAATTATCCTCAGACGATAAAGGTAGGTTTCGCTTTCGCGATCGTTATGATTTTCTGGTCGGCTTACGACTACGTCGTGCCGCTTCTGTTGGAAAACACTTACGGGTTATCCAATTCTTTAAGGGGACTTATTATGGGGTTGGATAATCTTCTTTCCCTGTTTTTGTTACCTTTGTTCGGAAAAATAAGCGATAAGGCTCACGGGAAACTCGCTTCCCGTTTCGGACGTCGTACGCCGTTTATTCTGGTGGGGACTTTGCTTGCGGTCGTGCTGATGGTTTTCGTTCCCGTAAGTGCGCTCAATCAGACCAAAGCCGCCGACGAACTCCGCAACGAGTATACCGCTCTCGCTTACGACGAAGAAAGCGGATTTCTTGCCGAAAGACTGGAAGAATTTTATTCGCTTGCCGAAAAAGGCGATACGTCCTACTGCGATATGGAATATCTCAAGATGAATAACATAACCAAAGAGCAATATCTTTCCATTCGCTACGACGACAAACTGACTTCCAAAAAAGCCGTTCTTAATTTTATCGGAGCGGAAACTTTGTATTACGACGGAGAGGAAGTAACGCTCGATACCGTCATAGACGGCAAGACCGTAGCCGAAATTAAAGCGGGAAACGAACTTTATAAAAAATACGTCGAAGCCGGGTTCAAGGAATGGATGAGCGAACAGGTCAACGAGGAAGTAACTTCCACTTCGGCAGGCAAAACCAGTCTTGCCTGGTATATGGTTATACTTTTACTGGTGCTTATCGCTATGGCGACTTTCCGTTCTCCCGCGGTAGCCTTAATGCCCGACGTCACTCCGAAACCTCTGCGTTCGCAGGCTAACGCCATAATAAATTTAGCAGGGGGCGTAGGCAGCGCCATAGCTTTTCTTATTTACACCGTGGCGTTCTTTTTCGAAACGCCTTACACTTACACCATTATTTTTGCGGCGGTAGCTGCGGGAATGTTACTGCTTCTGATAGGTTTTCTTTGCTTGGTCAGAGAAAGGAAATTCGTCAACAAATGTCGGGATATTTGCGTCGATTACGGTATAGAGGAAGAGGAAGAAGAGGTCGTCGAAAAGAAAGAAAAGAAAAAATTCGTAAATCCCATCGCATCGTTCAAAGCCAAATCCGCCGAAGATAAGAGCAAATTCCTTTCATTTATTTTAATTTTAGCTTCCATATTTATGTGGTTTATGGGGTATAACGCAATCTCCAGTAACCTTTCCATATACATCACCAAAGCCTTGAATTTAAGTTCGGGCGTAGGGGGTATAATTTCCGGCGTATCCATGGGGATAAGCGCGATAGCTTTTATTCCCGTAGGATTTATGGCGGTCAAATTGGGCAGGAAAAAGACGATAATAATAGGTTTTGCTCTTGCGGTGGCTTCGTTTATATTGCTTTACGTTCCCATCGTCCGACCCGGACTCGGCGGAAGCGACGCATTGGTCGCCACGCTGTTTGCCTTGTTCTATCTCATCGCAGGTTTCGGACTCATTATAGCCAACGTAAACACCTTCCCGATGGTGGTGGAACTCGCCCGTCCCGAAGACGTGGGTAAATATACCGGTTACTACTATACGGCGACAATGTCGGCTCAGGCCATAACCCCGTTTATAGCCGGGCTTATTATGGATAAACAAAATCTGTATTCGCTGTTTCTCTATGCGGCAATCTGCGTGGTGATAGCCATAGTTTTGATGTGCTTTGTCCGTCATGGCGATAGTAAACCCATTCCCAAAGGAAAACTCACCAAAGAGGAAAAGAAACAGGTCATGCTCGACGCCATGGGCGAAGCGGACTGATTAAAAGAAAAATTACACTGAAATAATTATTTGCAAGCGAAGGAGGAAACACAATGGAAAGAACACGTTGGTATAAGGACGCATTCATATACCAGATTTATCCCCGTAGTTTCTGTGACAGCAACGGTGACGGGATAGGGGATCTTAGGGGAATAATTTCCAAACTGGATTATCTTAAAGACCTGGGTATTACCTGCGTATGGCTTTCGCCGTGCTACAAGTCGCCTAACGACGACAACGGTTACGATATCAGCAATTATCGTGATATAATGGACGAATTCGGGACGTTGGAAGACTGGGACGAAATGGTCAAAGGGATGCACGACAGAGGTATAAAACTGGTTATGGACCTCGTCAGCAACCATACCAGCGACGAACATTTCTGGTTTCAGGAGGCAAAGAAAAGCCGCGATAATCCCTATCACGACTATTATATCTGGAGAGAAGGGAAGGGAAAGAACAAGAAAAAAGTGCCCAACAACTGGACCAGCCGTTTCGGGGGGACCGCATGGGAATACAACGAAGCTACCGACGAATTTTACCTTCACCTTTTTACCCGTAAGCAACCCGACCTCAACTGGGACAACCCCAAGGTACGTAAGGAAATACAGGATATAGTCAAGTACTGGCTGGACAGAGGGTGCGACGGGTTCCGTTGCGACGTTATAACTTACATTTCCAAAGAAGAGGGTTTGCCGAACGGAAAATTCAATCCTTTTGTTTGCGGCGACGAACATTTCACTCACGGACCGCATATTCACGAATACCTTCACGAACTTAACGTTAAGGTTCTTTCCAATTACGACTGCATGACCGTCGGGGAAGGTCCGGGAGTGAACGTGGACACCGGACTCCTGTATACCGACGAAAGCCGAGAGGAGCTGGATACGGTATTCAGTTTCGAACACGTGGAAGTGGACACCATAATGCAGGCTTTGCCCAAAAAATTCAATCTCGCCAAACTGAAAAGGATATTCGAAAAATATCAGTTCGGGTTAAGAGGAAAAGGGTGGAACAGTCTTTTCTTCGAAAACCACGACCAACCGAGAAGTCTGCCGAGGTTTACCGGCGACTACGGCGACAAACACGACGAAGCGGCGAAGATGCTCGCCATGGCTTTATATATGATGCAGGGGACTCCTTACGTTTACGAAGGGCAGGAACTGGGCATGACCAATTATCCTTTCAAGTCGCTGGACGAATTCGAGGACGTCCTCGTCCGTTACGTCATTGACGTCATCGATAAGATAAAAGTTATTCCGTGGGCGAAAAGAGTGGCGCTCAAAGTTTTCCAGAAGAGAGCAAGAGACCACGGACGCACGCCCATGCAATGGGACGACAGCGAAAACGCCGGATTCACCACCGGTAAGCCCTGGCTCGCCGTCAACCCCAATTACAAGGAGATCAACGTCAAAAAAGAAATGGCAGACGAAAATTCCGTATGGCATTTCTATAAAAAGCTCATAGCTTACCGCCTCGGTAATCCTATAATAATAAACGGCACCTTCCGTCAGTATTATCCTTCGAGTAAAGACGTTTTCTGCTATGAAAGAGAATACGAAGGCAAAAAGCTGTTCGTTATCGCAAATTTCAAAAACAAATACGTTCCTTTCCGTATGCCGAAAGACTTCGTCGGGAAGGAAGGGAAAGTCGTATTGCAAAATTACTCCGACGATCCGGGACTTTGCGATCGTATCCTGAAACCTTACGAAGCGGTGGTTTACGAAGTTTAATTAAAAGACCGAGGGCGTTTGACACCTCGCAAAAAAAGGAATATAATGACTTAACGAAGTGAATTCTCTTGACGGGGAATTCACTGCGTTTTGCTTTAGAGAAGGTGTAAGATGAACAAATCGAGAAGAACGGTGATTTTTATCGCAAGAACCGGAGTTATCGCAGGAGTTTACGCAGCGTTGACCATACTTCTTGCGCCTATATCTTACGGTGCGGTGCAATGCCGTATCAGCGAAGCCATGACGCTTCTTCCTTTGCTGATGCCCGAAGCCGTGCCCGGACTCATAATAGGCTGTCTTCTGGCAAATATTTACAGCGGCTGGTGGGTGGATATGGTTTTCGGGACTCTCGCTACCGTCATCGCCGCCTTGGGGACTTTTCTCATCGGAAAACTTTGTCACTCTTTGAAAGGTATGCCTTTCCTTGCGGCCGTTCCGCCCGTTCTCGTCAATGCGATAATTTTGCCTTTGATGTGGCTTTTGTTTTCCGCCGACGCGGCTTACTGGTTTAATTTCGGGACCGTGCTTGCCGGACAAGCCGCCGCCGTTTACGTCCTCGGAGTGCCTCTTTATTACGGACTCAGAAAAGCAAAAGCGGCAGAATGGGGACTGCGCTGATAAGGTACGCAAAATAAAAAAAGAAAACACATATGAGCATAAATTCCTGTTTGAATAAAATTTTTTCGGGCGAAAACCGATTTGCGGATTTTCTTAATTCCAAACTTTTTATATGGTTAAATGCCTGTATTGCCCTTATATTCTGGGTAAGCGGAGAAATTTTAGGCGGACTGATAGCTTTTTGTGCGCTGAGTTTTCTTGTACTTGTTTTTTGTAAAGAAGCCAAGCCCGTCGTAACAAGTTTGGTGTTTTTCTTTTTTGTATTCAGCGACGGCACTTTAACAATCGAAGGCAGGGAAGGCTGGATAGCCGTACTTTGTTTGCCTATCGTAGGATTTATTTACAATATTCTGCGTTTCGGCACAGAAGGCTTCGCATTAAAAGGATTTTCGTTTTCGGTGCTGCCGGTAACGCTTGCGTGGTTTTTGCAGGGGATTTTAAGAGAAGGAAGGGAGTTGGTTCCCGCATTGCTTTGCGCAGGGATAGCTTTGGTATATACTTTAATTTATTTTTTTATTTTGGCTACCAGCCGAGCTTCGGGAAGAGATTGTTTAGAGTATTTCGCCCATGTCCTTTTTGTTTTGGGGATCCTCATTATGGCGCAAATTGCCGTTTATTATATCCGCATCAATGATTTTGCATTCAAAGACGATTATATAAAATTAGGGTGGGGTACTCGTAATCCGGTGAGCGCCATGCTCGCACTTGTTATGCCGATATCCTTTTATTACGCCACCGGCAAAAGAAAATTCGACTTCTTGTTTATCTTTTTGGGATTTATACAATATACTCTTATTTTGTTATTGCAAAGTCGAGGAGTTGCTTTGTTTGCAACAGCCGCTCTTCCTTGTCTGATGATTTATACCGTGGTGAAAGGTAAAAGAATTCCGCTCGGGATTATCAACGCCGTTGTAGTCGTTTCCGCTTTGACTTTAATTTTTGCTTCGGACAAGGTTTTTGACGCTCTTTTCAGAAGGTTGGCGGAATCGGGATTGAATTCCAACGGCAGAATCGATCTTTACAACGAAGGAATAGACGTTTTCCTCCGCAATCCCATTTTCGGGGCAGGGTTCGATTACGAAAGCCCTCTTTATCAGGAAATGATACCTCATTCTACCGGTCCTTCTTATTTTCATTCTACCTTCTTGCAAACTTTCGCAAGTTTGGGAATAGTCGGTTTTCTGGCGTATTTGTATTTTTATTATTGGCGTTATCGCATAGCTTTGACGAATTTGGACGGATTAAAGTTCGCTTTTCTCGTCGGTATGCTCGTTTTCGAGTGTTACGGGTTTATCGATAACGTGTTTTTTCAACCTCAAGGATATTTCATTCTCTTGGTGATAAGTTTGTTTACCGAAAAAGAGCTTTCTCTTCGTCAGGCTTCCCCGAATATTTATAAACTCTTTCGCCTAAGACGAATTTAAGGAAAATTTTACATAATCGAAACGGGGACTCCCGAAGGGTGCTCCCGTTGACAATACCGTTTATAAAAGGTATAATTCTATTGTGAAAAAATTACTTTGCGCCGTGCTTGCGATACTTCTTTCCTTTACGGCAGTATTTCTTACCGCCTGCGAGGACGACCAACCCTCCGATAAGGGTTATATCGTGCTGAGCTTCGAAACTTTTTGCGAAGTAAAAATAGATCCGATAACCATAGACGGCAAGACCGACGCATATATGCCCGAGGACCCGATGAGGGCGGGATACGAATTCGTGGGATGGTTCTACGATCAGACCGGTACTTTGCCTTTCAGCATTTCCGACGCTCTTACCCAGGATACCACCTTGTACGCCAAATGGATGAAGAAAGATCCTTCCGTCGAGGAACCCCTTCCCGACATAGAGGATAACGGCGGTATAGTTTACCGACAGGACGGGGAATATTATACGGTGACGGGTTACAACGGGACGGCGTCCTCGGTGACGATACCCGCCCGTTACAATATGCGTTCGGTGACGAAAATAGCCGACAACGCCTTTAAGGGCAATTCCGTCGTGAAGGAAATTTACTTCGGACTCAACGTAACCGAGGTGGGGAAAGACGCCTTCCGAGGTTGCGTCAATCTCGAAAAAATCACCGTCGAGGACGGAAACTATTATTACCGTTCCGCAGACGGGGCGCTTTACAACAGGCAGTTGACCACGCTTATCGTAGTTCCGCAAAAACTTTCCGCCGAGACTTTCGTTTTGCAGAAAGAAACGGAATACATAATGGACTACGCCCTGGAAGGGTGCGATTTTACGGTGGAATTCGCCACAGGCGGCTCCTATAAAAACCTCGATACTTTGGATTTTGCGGGATTTTGCGGAAAAGTCACGCTGGACAAAAACATCGAAACTTTGGCAAAAGGCGGCTTTACCGACGCAACGTGCGTCGTAACTTTCGGGGCGGAATGTCCCGTAACGAGCCTTTCCAACGGGGAGTTCGACGGGTACAAGGGCGAAAGTATCGTTATCCCCGGGAAAATAACTTCGATTTCCGGAGCCGTTTTCAACGGCAGCGCCGCAAAAGTGGATTTGTCGAAAACCGGACTTAAAGCCATCGGCGAAAAGGCGTTTTACGGTTACGGCGGAGCGTCTCTCGTAATTCCCTTGAGCGTGGAAAGCATAGGCAAGAACGCTTTTTACCGCTGTACGTCCTCGATAACCTTCGCTTCGGGCAGTCTTTATACCGAAATAGGCGAGCTTGCGTTCAACGCTTTCAACGGAAAAATCGTTTTTCCCGTCGGAGTGGTTTCGGTAGGGAAATACGCTTTTTACGGTTCTCACGCCGAAGTTACCTTCGGCTGCGCCGAGTCCGACCTTACTTTCGACGAAGACGCTTTTACCGAGTTCAAAGGAAAAGTCGTTTATTCTTTGGAATAAATAAGGATTTTTTAATTGACAACGTAATTTTAATTTTGTATAATTTATTAGCCTGCGGAAAAAGCGGGTAACTTGTTCATTGAAAGGAGACGTTTAGTGGACAAATTCTTCAAAGAAGTTCCTCGGGAACGGGTGGTGGCCGGCTACCGCCGCACGGTAAGAGGAATCCGTGCCTCTCAGATAAGGTGTGTTCTGATAGCACGGGACGCTGACGACCATATCGTCTGCGAACTGAAAAAGTTGTGTTCGGAAAGGAACGTGCCCTTCCGTTTTGCCGGGAGCAAGGCGGAATTCGGGGAGCGACTCGGTCTGGACGTACCTTGTGCGGTTTGCGGCGAAGCGGTGGAAAACGCACTTTTTTAAGCCCGAAAAATGAGTTAATCCCAAAATATAGGGGTTGAAAAAATACGGATTAAGCTCATTGTATTCAAAAGGAGGACAGTAATGCCAACAATTAACCAACTGATAAGGCACAGCAGAGAGCGTCAGGTGAAAAAAAGCCAAACTCCCATGATGGAAAAATGCCCGCAGAAGAGAGGCGTATGCCTTTCCGTCACCACGACCACTCCCAAAAAGCCTAATTCCGCTGTAAGAAAAATAGCGAGGGTTCGTCTTGTCAACGGCATGGAAGGTACCGTTTATATTCCCGGTATCGGTCACAGCCTGCAGGAACACAGCGTTGTTTTGGTCAGAGGCGGCAGAGTTAAGGACTTGCCCGGTGTGCGTTACCATATCATCCGCGGAACTTTGGATACCGCAGGGGTAGCTAAACGCAAACAGGCCAGAAGCAAGTACGGCGCGAAGAGACCTAAATAAGTCCGCGTCGGGAAAGATACTTTTTTTACACAATTAGTCAGGAGGAACATATAAAATGCCCAGAAGAAGTGGTGTGCCGAAGCGCGACGTGTTGCCCGATCCTATTTATAATTCCAAAGTCGTCACCAAACTGGTCAACCAGATCATGCTCGACGGAGAAAGAGGAGTCGCTCAGAAAATCGTTTACGGAGCCTTCGAAATTATAGAAAGCAAAACCGGTCTCAACCCCAACGAAGTTTATACCAAAGCTCTCGAAAACGTTATGCCGGTGCTGGAAGTAAAAGCCAGACGTGTAGGCGGCAGCAACTATCAGGTTCCGTTGGAAATCCGTCCCGAAAGACGTCAGACCCTCGGTATTCGTTGGTTGGTGCTCTACGCAAGAAAACGCGGAGAGAAAACCATGAAGGAAAGACTTGCCGGAGAACTTATGGACGCTTACAATAACGCCGGCGGCGCCTATAAAAAGAAAGAAGATACCCATCGTATGGCAGAAGCCAACAAGGCTTACGCTCATTACAGATATTAGTATTATTCCTTACTTTTCAGGCAATAATAGCTTTAACTACGGCATATCTCGTTGAAAAACAATAAGTTATGCCGTTTTTATGTTAATCGATACGTATTTACCGAAGAAAAATTCTTTTTACAAAGAAAAAGTACGCCTTTAAGGCGAAATTCATAAGGAGACAATATGCCCAGAGCAGTACCGTTAGAGAAAATAAGAAATATCGGAATAATGGCACATATAGACGCCGGTAAGACCACCACCACCGAAAGGATACTTTTCTATGCCAATAAAGTTCACCGTCTCGGCGAGACCCACGAAGGCGCCGCAACCATGGACTGGATGGTGCAGGAACAGGAAAGAGGTATTACCATTACCAGCGCCGCCACTTTCATTAAATGGAGAGACCACGGCATCAATATTATAGATACTCCCGGACACGTGGATTTTACCGTGGAAGTGGAGAGAAGTTTGCGTGTGCTGGACGGAGCGGTGGCGGTTTTCTGCGCCAAAGGCGGGGTGGAACCTCAGAGCGAAACCGTTTGGAGACAGGCGGACAAATATAAAGTTCCCCGCGTCGCTTTCGTCAATAAAATGGATATTCTCGGAGCCGACTTCGACAACGTGGTGGAAATGATGCGTACCAGGCTTCACACCAATCCCGTACCCATCTGTCTGCCCATCG
The DNA here is from genome assembly GCA_949285605.1 of uncultured Christensenella sp. Classification (GTDB taxonomy): domain Bacteria; phylum Bacillota; class Clostridia; order Christensenellales; family DTU072; genus CAG-1782. The sequence goes on along the minus strand of CASDZI010000005.1, from coordinate 76,136 downwards.
GCAAGGAAGATTCCTTTACCGGAATAATCGACATACTGCATATGCATTCCATTACCTATACCGACAAGGAAGGCAAGCAGTTCGTGATAGGAGATATTCCCGCAGATATGCAGGCAAAAGCCGAAGAAGCAAGAAACCACCTCGTGGAGTCCTGCGCCGACTTCGACGACGAAATAATGATGAAGTACCTCGAAGGGGAAGAAATCACCACCGAGGAAATCATTTCCGCATTGCGTAAAGCGACGTTGGCTATGAAAGTTACCCCCGTCCTTTGCGGAAGCGCATACAGAAACAAGGGCGTGCAGAACCTCTTAGACTGCGTAGTGGACCTTCTCCCGTCGCCTTTGGACGTGGACGCCGTCAAGGGCTTCGACGAAAGAGGCAACGAAATCGAAAGACCGTCTTCCGACAGCGAACCTCTCTGCGGACTGGCGTTCAAGATAGCCGCCGACCCCTTCGTGGGAAAACTTACTTTCTTCCGTATTTATTCCGGCGTGCTGACCCCGAATATGACCGTCTATAATTCCAATAAGAAATGTAAGGAAAGAATAGGCCGTCTTATCAGAATGCACGCTAACGAACGCGACCAGATAGAAGAAGCGTACGCAGGAGAAATCGTCGCGATAATCGGACTCAAAGACACCACTACCGGCGAAACTCTTTGCGATCCCAAGCACCCGATAGTTTTGGACAGCATGGTGTTCCCCGAACCCGTGGTGCGTCTTGCCATCGAACCGAAAACCAAAATCGGACAGGAAAAAATGAGCCTTGCGCTTATGAAACTTTCCGAAGAAGACCCCACTTTCCGTACCTATACCGACAAGGAAACCGGGCAGACCATTATTGCCGGAATGGGAGAACTCCATCTGGAAATAATAGTGGACAGACTTTTAAGAGAATTCAAGGTGGAAGCCAACATCGGTAAGCCGCAGGTTGCGTACAGAGAAGCAATCAAGAGACCCGCCAAAGGCGAAGGAAAATACATTCGTCAGTCGGGCGGTAAAGGTCAATACGGTCACTGTATCATCGAAATGGAACCCAACGAACCCGGAAAGGGCATCGAGTTCATCGACGAAATCGTGGGCGGCGTAATTCCGAAGGAATTTATCAAACCTATAGAAGAAGGTATCAGGGAAGCTGCCAAAGGCGGCGTGCTGATAGGTTACGAGATGGTGGACTTCAAAGTAAGACTGGTGGACGGCAGCTTCCACGACGTCGACAGCTCGGAAATGAGCTTCAAAATCGCAGGAAGTATGGCGTTCAAGGACGCTGCATCCAAAGCCGATCCGACCATACTCGAACCGATGATGGCGGTGGAAATCACCGTGCCGCCGGAATATATCGGAGACGTTTTCGGGACCGTCAACTCCCGTCGTGGCTCCATAAAGGAAATGACCGACAGACCGGGTATCAAAGTTATCGACGCCGATATACCTTTGAGCGAAATGTTCGGTTATGCCACCGTTTTGAGAAGCGCCACCCAAGGCAGAGGCAACTACGTAATGCAGCTTAACTGCTATACCGAAGTGCCGCAGAGCGAAAAGAAACTCCTTCTCGAGGGCAAAAAAGGCTGATTTGCGTTAAAAATACGGATTTTTGAAAAAAGTAAAAATTTTTCAAAAAATGCGTGACAAGCGTAAAAAAATATACTATAATCTATTATAAGACTAAAATCAAAAAAATATATCTAAAATTTATGGAGGATATTTTAAATGGCAAAAGCTAAGTTTGAAAGAACCAAACCGCACGTTAACGTGGGTACCATCGGACACGTTGACCACGGTAAGACCACGTTGACCGCTGCTATTACCATGGTGGCCGCCTCTATGGGTAACGCCGAAGTTATGCGCTACGACGAAATAGACAAGGCGCCCGAAGAAAAAGCCAGAGGTATAACGATCAACACCGCACACGTCGAGTATCAGACCGCAACCCGTCACTATGCGCACGTTGACTGCCCCGGACACGCCGACTATGTCAAGAACATGATTACCGGCGCCGCTCAGATGGACGGAGCTATCCTCGTCGTTGCCGCTACCGACGGACCGATGCCCCAGACCCGTGAGCATATCTTGCTTGCCCGTCAGGTCGGTGTTCCCTACATCGTAGTATTTATGAACAAAGTCGACCAGGTCGATGACCCCGAACTTCTCGAACTCGTAGAAATGGAAATCAGAGAACTGCTCACCAGCTACGACTTCCCCGGAGACGAAATTCCCATCATCAAGGGTTCCGCTCTCAAAGCCATGCAGGCTGCTGCCGCAGGTAATGCCGACAGCCCCGACTGCGATTGCATCAGAGAACTCCTCGACGCTATCGACAGCTATATTCCCGCTCCCGAAAGAGATACCGACAAGCCCTTCCTTATGCCTGTCGAAGACGTATTCACCATCACCGGTCGTGGCACCGTGGCTACGGGCAGAGTTGAACGTGGTACCGTCAAAGTTCAGGACAAAGTGGAAATCGTCGGACTTATGGACAAAGCGAGAGAAACCACCGTTACCGGCGTAGAAATGTTCCGTAAGCTGCTTGACTTCGCTCAGGCAGGCGACAACATCGGCGCATTGCTCAGAGGTATCGAAAGAAAAGACATCGAGAGAGGACAGGTTCTGGCTAAGCCCGGTTCCATTCATCCCCACACTCACTTCAACAGCTCCGTTTACGTTCTGAAGAAGGAAGAAGGCGGAAGACATACTCCTTTCTTTAACGGATATCGTCCTCAGTTCTATTTCAGAACCACCGACGTTACCGGTTCCATCAAACTTCCCGAAGGCGTAGAAATGGTTATGCCCGGTGATAACGTTTCCATGGAAATCACCCTTATCACCCCCATCGCTATCGAACAGGGACTCCGTTTTGCTATCCGTGAAGGCGGAAGGACCGTAGGAAGCGGCGTTGTGTCTGCCATTATCGAATAATCCACCTTAAGGAATATAAAAAAAGCACCGACCGAAGTCGGTGCTTTTCTTTTTATAAAAAAATTTTTCTCGGAAGGGGATCATTCCGAAATTTCCTCTTCCTCGCAGATAACGGTATAGTTTTCTCCGCTTCTGACTGCGGCACGGACGGCGTTTTCCACGGCTTCGACGACGGCGGTCTGTAAAAGCACGAGGTTAAGCACCGGCACCTTTCCCGTAGCCATACAGAAAAGGGTGTCTCCGTCGTAATCGGTATGCACGGGAGAAATGCTTTTCGCCAGTCCGTTGTGGGCGACGGAAGCGATTTTGTTGGCTTGAAGTTTGTCTAATTTCGCATTGGTAAGGATACAGCCTATGGTGGTGTTTCCGAACAAAAGCGTGCCGAAACGGTTGTTGAGAAGGCAGTCCAAGGTATTTATGAATTTTCCGTCCTTTCCTTTGGCTCCGGCAATGATTTTTCCGTCTTTATCGACGACGTCGCCTAAAGCGTTGACGCAGATCACCGCCGTGACGGTAACGCCCGCAACTTTGACGGTGTAAGCGCCGAGTCCGCTCTTACAGGAATTTTTCACCCCCCGTATTTTCCCGACGGTGGCGCCTTTGCCTACGCCGACTTGTCCGAAGAGGGGATTTTCCGAAGCGTTAAGACAGGCTTTGTATCCGCTTTCGGAATCGGGAATGTGGTAGTCCTTGTCGTTCAAGTCGTAAATAACTGCTCCGCTTACGATAGGAACGACTTTATTTCCCATTTTGTGTCCGCAGCCTTTTTCTCTCAGATAACGCATGACCCCGTCGCAGGAGGACAGACCGTATGCCGAACCGCCGCTCAAAACTACGGCGTTTATTTTCTGTACGGCTTTCTCCGGACGCAGAAGGTCGGTTTCTCTTGTTCCGGGGGCGCCGCCTCTCACGTCGGCGCCGGCTACGACGCCTTTTTCGGACAGAATAACGGTTACTCCCGTGTATTCGTCCTGCCAGTGACCGATCTTTATCCCTTTGGGAATGACGATATCCATTTTGCCTCCGTATTAACGACGTTTTCACGGCTAAAAGCCGTGAAGTGATTATTTATATAATAATACGAAAAAAGAATATAGTCAAACGTCGTTCGCTTTGACTTCCACTTCCACGTCCAGAGTTATGTCTTTTATGTCCATATTCAGAGCTTTGTTCCCGAATTTGGAATAGAATCCTTCGTAAAACGAGAAGATGTCCACGCCGTAAGATTGCATTTCGGCGTAAAAGGCAAGGATGTTGTCGGCGATGTCCTTTCCCGCTTTTTTTAATTCCGTTTCGGTCAGTCCGGTGCGGTCGATATATTCGTCCTCGCCGGAATAATCTATAATTTCTTTCAGAAGAGTGCTTATTTCGATTTTTACCTTGACCGTTGCGTTGTCCAGATCGTAATGGTATTTTTGCTTCTTTTCAATGATATAAAGGAGTATTTTTTCCCCGTTGTCGCCCTCGGTCTCCACGTTGCCTTTCGAAACTTTGTTCATAACGTAATTTATGGCTTCCGTTCCGTTTTGCCCGTACTCGGCGATAAAATCGTTTTCTTTGAATATAACGACGGAATTTATGTCGAAAAGGATCTGTTCTTCCGAAGAGGACTGGTCGCCGCCAGCCGAAACGTCGGGGTTTGTGGGTTCGGTTTTGATGAGGGGAAGCCAGTTGGCTTGTCCTAACTTATGATAATCCACCACGAAGCGTTGCAGAGTTTTGTTGGAGACGTTGTTGTAGTCTCCGTACATTCCCACCAGCCTCTGAACGTAAAAGGAGGCATTGCCGCCGAAACCCGTGTTTGATTTCAACAGTTCCTCGGCCTTTCCGTCGGTCACGAACACGAAGGCGTTTTCGCTGAGATAGGAATTGGTGATGAGGTAGTTCAAGACCGAGTAAAAATACCGACTTTTAGCCACGCTTTCTCCTATCAACACCACGTTACAGTGGGTAAGAGCTACGGTTTTTCCGGATTTTTCGCTGATATAAGTCATTGCGCCCGAAATGGTTTCGTGTCGGGCGGTAACCACTTTTGCCCCGATACCCTGTTGCTGAGCGGCGGGAGACGGGTTCAGAATCTGGGCGGAAACGTTGAGTTCGCCTTCTTCCGTAAGGTCCACGCCGAAACCTACCACCATGGCTCTGTCAACCAAAGGTTCTCCCGGCAGCAGTCCTCCGAAGGAAAGGAAAGCTACTATTCCGATAAGGGTAATTATCCATTTAAGCGGGCGTTTCAACGGTCACTCCTTTGCGGTTTTTTGCCGCATAAAGTATTAAAAGAATGATAGGTACGGCGATTTCGATGCCTATAACGATAAATCTTATCGGGTGAACGGTAAGGCGCAGGGCTTCTTTGAAACCTCGGAAAAGAAAAATCAACAGCCCTCCGACCACTACGCACAACGATCCTGCTCCGAAAGCTTTTTTGACGTTAAAGTATTTCAGTATTTCCGCCATGGCGGCGAATTTCAGCGCTACGTTGCAGATAGACGTGGTCAGCCACAGCATTGCGCTGGGCCAGTCGAGGGAGCCTATTTCGCTTACCACGGTATTGAAGGACGCCAGACGGGCGAAAGCGTCGTTGACGAGGAAAGTCGCCCTGCCGTAACTTGCTATCAGTATCATATAACAACTGCATACCGCTATGACGGCAAGCACCGAAGCGATCACTATACGGGCGTTTTTACCTTTTTCTATCTTAAAAAACAGCAGAGGGGAGAAGTCGAAGGTGTACATTATATATTTATTGAGTCCGCCGAACAGCTCGCCCGGTCCGTCGGCAAACAGCGGTCCGAGGTATTCCGGTTGCAGTCGGGCTTTCCCGAAGAGTATCCCGAAAAGCACTATAAGGGGAATGAACCATATCGACAATTCGAAAATTCTGCCTATAGTCTTGGCTCCCTTCAGAGCAAGATAGAATATCACCACCATTATTGCGCAGATGATGGGAAAAGGCGAAATGTTATAGAAAAGATAATCGCAAACGTAGGTCTGGATTTCGGTAATGAAAACCAGACTTTTTATTATCATTACGAAGATCAGGGGAGCGGCGAGGAGCCGCTGAAGATTTTTTCCGTAAAGGGCGGCTATACCTTCCATGCCGCCTTTGGATACGACGAACAGCACCAGCCCCATCTGTAAGAACTCCACCGCCGTTATCATCGCTATCCCTATATAGCTGTCGGGACCGCAGGCTTCGTAAAGTAAGGAAGGGAGCATTGCCATTTTGAACACGAGCGGCACGAAAAAAACTATTATGGCAAGTTGGGTCTTGGTCAGATAATTCATAGGTTTACCTCGGCAATTTATTGATTATTCTGCGTTTGTTTTTAAGCTGCATGGAAGGCGTGCGGAATTTTTTATCGGTAAAATTGGGAATGAGGAGCGTTTCACGTAGTTTTTCGTTTTCTATGGGGGCGAACGGGGCAAGATACGGCACGTCGAAGGTTTCCATACAGGACAGATAGACCAGAATTATTATTATTGCGGCGAGCAGTCCGAACATTCCGAAAAGTCCTCCCACCACCACGAGGCACATTCGCAGCACGCTTAAGACGCCCACTTCGTCGGGGACGGCGTAAATACCTATTCCGCTCATAGCCACCGTAAGCACGGTCAGACTGGACAAAAGCCCCGCCTGCACCGCCGTGTCTCCGAGGACTATAGCGCCCACCACTCCGAGCGCCATACCTATATGACGGGGCATACGGATACTCGCTTCGCTCAGTATTTCGAATAAAAGCAAGGCGATAAGCATTTCCAGCGTGGGAGAGAAGGGGATCCCTTCGGTGGAATTCAACAAGGTTATCAGAAGCTGTAAGGGGAGTATCTGGTACTGATGAACTTGTATGGCAACGTAGATACCCGGCAAAATCACCGCAAAAATCACCGCAATCGCCCGCATAAGCCGTAAGAAGGTCACTCTTACGGAGCGTTTATATTGATCTTGGACGTCTTCGAAGTCCTCTATGAGCAGGAAGGGGGCGGTTATCGCTATGGGGGAACCGTCCACCAGTATCACCACCCTTCCGTCTAACAGCTTTGATGCGGCGACGTCGGGTTTTTCGGTATTGCCGAGCTGTTTGAAAACGGAATACGGACGAGCTTCCAGAATTTTTGTGACGGCGGAACTGTCCAGAAAGCCCTCGCTGTCGACGGCGTTCAGACGTTCGGTTATTTTTTCCAGGATCCCCTGTTTGACTATTCCTTCCACGTAACAGATCATGACGGTAGTTTCGGTAAAACGCCCTTCGGTCACGGATTTGAAAACCAGTTTATTGCTCCTTATCCTGCGGCGTAAAAGCACCATATTGGTTTTTATATCCTCCACGAAACCTTCACGGGGACCCTTTACCACCGTGCCGGTAGGCGGTTCGCTGACGGCGCGGGAAATACCTTTTCTTACCCCGAGGAGAAAGAACTTGCCGCTTCCTTCCAAAACAAGGGCGGCGTCTCCTGCGGAGACCGCACTTACCGCTTCGTCTTTGTCCGGCGTTTCCTTGATTCCGCAACCTGCATTTATTACTCCTGCGAGAGTTTCGGCGTCGGCTATAGGCTCCCCCTTATATTGATTGAGAGGAGCGATAACGGACAGTTCGAGTTGCTTTCCGTCGCTCATTGCGTCCAGAAAAAACAGTTTTCCCTCCGATTTACCGGCCTTTACCGTACGGGCTATCAAATCCGACGTCCCGTAAAATTCCTCGTTCAAGGTACACGCTTCGGTATAAAAATCCTTTTTCATAATAAAGAATATTCCCAAAAGAAAAGGGATTAAACACACATTGAAAACCCTCGGCATACTGATGTATTGTAGGTAAAATACAAAATCTGAAAGGAGGTCTTCATTATGAACTGTTACGAGGGATTTATGGGTAACGGCTCCTGCGGTTGCTCCGGTTGCGGAAACATGCTCTGGTTGTTACTTATACTTTGCTGCTGTGGCAACGCCAATTCCTGCATTTGCGATATACTGCCATTGTTACTTATCCTTTGTTGCTGCGGTTGCTGCGGCAATAAAAACGTCGGCAGCTGCAACTGACCGCCGTCGGACGGGGGCGTGGGAACGCCCCCTTGCGTTAGAAAGAGGCATTTGCCTTGTAATTTGAAAGAAAGTCTGCTATTATTATGATATGCGGCTTTTTTTAATTGAAACCAACACTTCCGAAGAGGGGTTCCGAAGGGTTTACGCCCGTTTGAGAAAAAACGACGCCCCCGACGTAAAGCACGTTTTTATCGTGCCGGACAGGTTCACGCTCGGGGTGGAGAGGGACATCTGCGAAAATTATTTCCACGACGGCTATACCCGTGCCGACGTGGTCAGTTTTACCCGTTTTGCGGTAAAAACCGTGGGGAAGAAAATTAAAAAATGCCTTTCCAAGGAAGGCACCGTCGTCCTTTTGGACAAAGTTATGCGAAAAAACGCCGATAAACTGCGTTATTACAAAAGTTTATCGGGATACAATTTCGCAAAGGAACTTTTTGCCGCCACGGCGTCGTTGCGGAGTGCCTTGCTTACGCCCGAAAAAATCTCCGAAAAGGCGGAGCTTGCCGACGGCGTGCTGAAAGACAAACTTTCCGACGTAGCGGTTATTTCCGCCGAATACGAAAAAGAACTGTCCTCGGGCTACTCCGATACCGTGACCAGACTGACTTCGTTGGCGGAGTATATCAGGAAAGAAGGGGATTTTTCGGACACACATTTTTATGTGTTGGGCTTTAACGTCTATTCCGCTCTTCAACTGGAGGTCCTGCGAGCCTGCCTGCTCAAAGGGGCGAGCCTTACCTTGCCTTATACCCCATTTCTGTACGGAGGACTTACCTCGCAGACCGACGAGCTGGCGGCTTTTTGCGAGGAAAACGGAATACCCGTGGAAAAGGAAGAGGCGTTTTCTCTTCTCAAAGAACCCTTCGGAGAGATCAGGAACCGAATGTTTTCCGACGCAGCAAAGCCCGTTTCGCCCGATCTTCTCGGGGGCGCAGTCAGGCTTTTCAGGGAAGAAACGCCTTACGAGGAACTGGAAGCCGTCGCTCGGGAAATAGTATATCTGGTCCGACGGGAAAATTACCGTTACAAGGATATAGCGGTGGTTTGCAACGATAAAGCCTATCTGCCTTTTGCCGAAGAAATCTTTTCCCTCTGCAAGATCCCTTGTTTTATAGATACCGGGTATCCCGTATCCGAGGGCGTAGCCGTCCGTTACGTCACGCTTTTGTGCGAGGCGAAAGGACTGTCGCAGAACGACGTGTTCCGTCTGGCGCATCATCCGTTTTTGCAACTGAGCCGGGAAGAATGCGGCGTTTTTGAAAATTATTGCAAAAAATACAATATCAAAGGACGGCGGTTTGCCGAACCCTTCCGTTACGGCGACTGCGAAGAAGCGGAAAAGGTACGGGAGCGCTTGCTGCGGGAAACGGAGAAATTTCCCTCCGAAGGGAAAATATCGGAGTTTTGCCTGGCGGCGGAGAGGCTCCTGCTGGAAGAGTTTGTCTCGGACAAACTTACCGAATACGCCGAAAGCGCAGAGGAACGCTTGATAGCTTCCGCCCGTATCGATAAATTTACCGCGTTGCTGGCGGAAATTGCCGAGATAGACGGAGACGAGACGGTCGACGCCGAAAAGTTTTCGCTTTTGCTCAAGACGGCGTTGGCGGATATGAAAACCGTACTGAGACCCGATTATTACGATTCGGTATTCGTGGGGAATACCGAGGAAAGTCGGTTCAACGGAATTAAAGTCCTGTTCGTGACGGGGGCTGCGGACGGATATTTCCCGATAAAAAACGGCGACGGGATCATTTTCACCGCCGCCGACAACGAGAATATGAAGCGTATAGATTTACCCGTGTTTCCTACGCCTGCGGAAAAGAACCGTCTGGAAAAGTTCGTTACGGCGGAGACCGTCACCCGTCCTGCCGACAGACTTTACGTCGGTTGCGCCTTTACCGACCTTTCCGGCGACGTGCAGACCGAAGGAGAAGGGTTCAAGGAACTGCGTTTCATTACGGGAACGGAACCGCTCCCTCTGGAAAAGTACCGTAATTTTTCCGACGAGGAACGGTTGCTTTACCGCTTGGTAAATCCGCAGAACGCTTATAGGGAATACGTTTCGGGAAGAGTTCCGCCCGAATATCTCGAGGCGGTAGGGAAATATTTGTCGAAGAAAGGGCTGCTGAAACAAAAGCTCCCCCCCGACGCCGCTTTCGTTTTCGAAAATTGCTTTGCGGAGGACGAACGGGGCAGAAAGGTGACTTCGGTAAGCCAGCTGGAAACTTATTTTTCCTGTCCCTTCCGCCATTTCCTGAAAAGAGGACTCAACGTCAGACCCGACGAGGACGGACTGCTGCCCTCGGTAACGGGGAACATAATCCACAATATCCTCAATACCTTTTTCCGCCGCTATCTGAAGAGCGTTTACGACGGAAAGGACATTCTGCCTTTGGTGGCAAAGACGGTGGACGAGGAACTCGCCAAAGAGGAATACGCCGGCTTGTCCGACGACCCGTTTAACGCATATATTCTGAACGGTATAAAAACCGAATGTAAATATCTTTTCCCGGCGCTGGCGGAATCCATGCGTGCGTCGGAATTCCGTCCGATAGGATTTGAAGTAGGATTTGGGTACCGAAACAACGAAAACGAGATACTCATAACCGTAAAAGACCGTATTTTCAAATTACGCGGACGTATCGACAGAGTGGACGGCAGGAAAAACGAGAGGATAATTATCGATTACAAGACGGGGTCGGTCAAAGCGTCGCTTTCCGACGTTTTCGACGGGCGTAAGATCCAGCTTTACGTTTACACTTTGTATTATCTGAAAAACGGAGAAGAGGTGAAGGGAGTATTTTATCTGCCCGTGAGGAGCGGCAACAGGAAGGGAGGGAGATCTTACGCTTGCGTGGGACAGATGGTGAACGATCCCGAACTTTATGCGGCGCTGGACAACAGGGTCAGGCAAGCGGAGGGAAGTTATGCGTCTCCGGCAGTGGCGTTCAAAGCCGTGGTAAAAGAGGGCGACATAAAGCTCAACCGCAGTAAAAATCTGCTCGACGCAAACGATTTTGCCGACATTTCCCGATATGTGGAAAAACTTGCGGCAAAGGCGTTGGAGGAGATACTTTCCGGCTATGCCGAAAAGAAACCGCTCAAAGGGGAATGCGCTTATTGCGATTACCGACGGATTTGCGGAGATATACCCTCCAGGGAACAAGGTCCCGTCGAGAAGGAAGATTTTGCGGCGGCGCTGAAGGGGGAGAGAGGCGATGCTTGAAAAGAATAAAATGAACGACGCCCAGTTGAAAGTCATGGAAACCGACGGTAACGTCCTGATAAGCGCTGCGGCTGGTAGCGGCAAGACCACCGTTATGATAGCCAAGATAATCGACCTTATCCTGCAGGGAAAAGACGTCAGGAGAATGGCGGTCATGACCTTTTCCAAAGCGGCGGCGGCGGAAATGAAAAACAAGCTGGTCACCGAGTTGTACGGGTTGATGAGAACGGGCAGAGGAGGTTCCCACGTCAGGGAACAGCTGGAAGCGTTCCCCTTCGCCAATATATCCACCATCGACAGTTTCTGTTTCGGGTTGGTGAAAAAATATTTTGCGTCGGCGGGAATAGACCCTTCGGTCAAAGTTATGGACCCGGAAGAAAGCGCCGTTATGTTTTCGGAATGTATGGACGCAGCCTGCGAAAAGAAACTCTCCTCGGGCGACAAGGCGTTTGCCTCGCTTGCGGAGCGTTATACCACGGCAAGGCGGTTGGACGATCTGAAAAAAAATATAGGGCTTTTGCGGGATTTCCTGTCGGTGCAACCCGATAAAGAGAAGTTTTTGCAAGAGGATTTCTCGGCGCAGACCGATAGATACGTTTTCGACCGTTTCCTCAAATATACGAGAAAAATCCTTCGCAAAGGGCGGAGTTTATTGCCGCTGTTTACCGTTTTCCCGATGGAGGAGGAACAGGCGGAAACGGAAAAGCTGCTCGCTTCCTTGGAAAACGTGCTCCGCTCGGACGGGGCGGGAAGTTTGTTGCGGAGGGCGGGATTTTTATCCGAACCCAAACCGTGCCGCAGGATTAAAGGCGTTTCCCTCGAAGTTAAATCCAGATATAACCTCTTCCGTTCCGAAGTCAAGGATTACCTGGCGGAATGCGTTTATTTCGCCGACCTGTACGACAAAAGAGGGAAAGCGTTGAACGAGGACGTGAAACAACTCGCCGACGTCACCCTTCTTACCGTCCGTCTATACGACGAACGCAAGAAACGGGAAGGAAAAATCGATTTTTCGGATATGGGCTCGATGGCGAAAAAAGTGTTGTCCGACGATACCGTCAGGAGAGAGGTGGCGTCGTCGTTCGATTATATTTTCATTGACGAATATCAGGATACCAATTATTTGCAGGAAAGCCTCATCAACGCTTTCTCCAACGGCGAAAACGTATTTGCGGTGGGGGACGTGAAGCAAGCCATTTATCATTTCCGCTACGCCGAGCCCGAGATCTTTCTCCAAAGAATGAGACTTTACGAAACCGAAGGCAACAACATCCCGTTGAACGAAAATTACCGTTCCCGAAAGGAAATACTGGATTTCGTCAACGCAGTCTGCGCCGAAGTCATGACGGAGGAATTCTGTTCCGTAGATTATCGGGGAGAGAATATGATGAAAGCGGGAGCGCAGTACGGAGAGGAAGGCGAAGCCGTGGAAATTTTCCTGTACGATAAAGAGGAAAGGGAAGAGACCCGATTGACTTCCGTCTACAGCGTAAAAGAAGCCGAAGCAGAGGAAGAAACCGACCCCGAAAGTATTTTCGTGGCGAAAACGATAAAGGAAAAGGTGGAGAGAAGGACGCCGGTTTACCGCCCTGCCGAAAAAAGTTTTTCTCCGCTTCGATACGAGGACGTGGCTGTCCTCGCCGCAACGGGCAAGGGCTGCCGCAAAATAGCCGCCGCCCTCGCCGCCGAAGGGATCCCCTATTCCGTTGCGGATCCGCCCGAAGGGATTTTCGCCCCGAGGGAATTGCTGGTGGATTTCGTCAGGCTCTGCGTCTCCTGTTCCGACGTGACCGTCCTCAACACGCTGATGTCCCCGGTATTCGGATTTTCCAACGCCGAACTGCTGGAAATACGACTTAAGTCTCCCGAAGTAAGTCTTTGGGAAGCCGTAAAGTCATATAACGGCGACGAGAACTTGCAAAAAAAGACGCAGGAGTTCATTGCTTACGCCGAGGAACTCCGTAAAAGAAGCGCCTATACGCCGGTGTCGGTTTTGATGACGCAGGTGCTGGCGGACGGGCTGGACGCATATTTTCTTTCTTTGGGGAAGGAGGTTTCGGGGAGAGTTTACCGTTTCCTTCAGAACGTGGCTTCGGTGGAGGGAGGACACGGAGTAGAGGATTTTCTTACTTATTACGACTCGTCCTACAAGGGCGAGAAACAGCCTGCGGGAGCGGATTCGGTGACCGTTATGACCATGCACAAAAGCAAGGGATTGGAGTTTCCCTGGGTAGTTTTGCCTTTTGTCGATACCGCTTCGGTGGGAGAGAAGGGCTTTTCCGCCGCCTTATACGCCGACAGGGAACTCGGTATAGCCCTGCGCTCGTCTGAAACGGAAAGCGGGGTGACGGAGGACAATTATTATACCGCCGCTCAGAAGATGAAAAAGAGAGAAGAGGAGAGAAAGGAGCTCGCCCGTCTGATGTACGTGGCGTTCACGAGGGCGAAGAACCGCCTCATTATCGTGGGAAAAAGGAAAAAAGTCTGCACCGACGTGGACGAGGCGGTCAGCATAGAGGATTTCGTGACCTACGCTTCTTCGCTCGACCCGACGTTGAAGTCCTGTTTCGTCGAAACGGTTTTTCCCGAAAACAGCACCGAAAAGGCGACGGAAAGACCGAGGGCGGCGCAGGCGGAGTTCGCTTACCTGGAAGAGAGTTATCCTTTCGGGGAAAGCACGGTTTTGCCCAACAAGGCTTCGGTCAGCGAATTGCTGGAGGAAGAAGAGGGGACGGCGGGATTTTTCAGGTACGGCAAGACGGAGGCGGCGACGGGAACGGCGTACCACCTGCTTTTGCAGAAAATAAATTTCTCCGCACTCGGGGAAAAGGAAGTGCAAAAAGAGCTTTCGAGACTGGTCTCCGAAGGAGAATTGACTAACGAACAGGCTGCGGCGATAGACTGCGGAGCGGTGGCGGAAGTGATGGCTTCCGATTTTATTCGGGGACTTGTCGGGAAACTTCACAGGGAAATACCTTTCGTGTATTATTTGCCCGCAGCGAACGGAGACATGACGCTTATCCAAGGGGTGGCGGATCTGGTGGCGGAAGAGGACGACGGGTTGACGGTGGCGGACTATAAGGCGAGCAACGCTCCCCCCGAAGAGCTGAAAAAACGCTACGCAAAACAACTGGAAATATATTCTTCCGCCATGGAAAAAATCTTCGGCAAACCGGTAAAACGCAGGATTTTATTCAATATTCTCCGTAATTACGTCGTCGAGGTCTGAGCTTTCTTCGTTAAAAAATCTTTAGTAAACAAAAAAAGTATTGCATTTGTAAGCAAATATGATATAATATTTAACGTAACTAACTTAAGGGAGTATCGAGTTATGGATAATTTCACCACTTCTGTGAACGATTTTTTAGGCAAAATCGAGTTTATACCAAATAACGAACTTAAAATTGCCGTTATAGGAGTAATCGTAACCGCAGTTATTTTTGTGCTTGCGATACTGATTTCTTCGTTCAGCAGAATCAACGGACTCAGGAAAAACCTCATTTCCGTCACCAAAAAAATCGCCGCTACGGAAAGAGTGGACGAAGAAAACGTCGAATCGGTCTATGCCGAACTCAAACGTCTTCCCGAAGCCGTGGAGAAAGGGTGGGGACGTTTCCTGGAAGAGAAAAACGGTTATCCTTCCGATTACATGCCGGCGCACGACGTTCTCGACTCCCGTGAATATACCGGCAAAAATACCTTCGGCAAAGCCTTCTTCTGCGTATTGAGCGTGGTGTGGTGGGTCATCGCTTCCGTAATGATCATCGGAGCCTGCAAGGGCGACCTCGCCGCCGTCGGTATAGAAGATTTCACTTCGGAATTTTCTTTGGTAGCGTCGATCATAACCACGGTTTTACTTCCCGTGGCGGTTTTCGTATTCTTTTATTTCATTCTCGGTTACGTCTACGGAAAACAGCGTAAACGTCTGGAGCTGTGTTATGCGAGCTTTCAGGACATCCTCGACGCCCGAGTGGTCATCGCTCAAAAACCCGAAGAGCCTTATGCCGGGGACGAACTCGAGGACATAAAAGCCAAAGTCGACGAACTTATGGCGGGCAGAATGGAAGACGGAGCCGAAGACGAAGAGGTGTTTACGGTGCCCGAAAGCGACGTGCTTGCCGAGCTCGAAGTGGTGCCCGAGGAAGAAGCCGAGGAGGAAGAACCTGCGGAAGAGGAGGTTCTGCCCGAAGAAGAGGCGGCGGCAGAAGCCGAAGAAGAGGTCTACGTTCCCATGACCAAAGAAGAGGAAGCGAGGTATCTGTCCGTTCTCCTCATAGTCGTGGACAAGGCGCTTGCCGATCCCGAGACCACCGACGAGGACCTCGAGGAAATAGCCGTCCTCATCGAAACCGCCAAGATCAACGGTTTCCAGGAGGAAGAGGATCAGAAAATCCTGGAAGAGTGTCTCATCAAACTTGCCGAAAGGTATTACAGCTGAAAAGGCGGCAGAGACGCTTAAAGCAAAATAGGTATGGGTGACTTTCGGTCGCCCATTCGCTTTATAATAACAAATCTGTTTTTTTCGGAGAAGATATGCTTTCATATACCGCAACCAACGACAAGGAATTGCTCGACGGGCTCAATTCGGAAATTTTTCGCCTGCCTTTTGACGGGCAGATAGGGTATGTGCTTTTCGACGGACAAGCTCCCGTGGGAATAGCCTCGGTGTCGGTCACGCCCGAAGTTTCCGTCCTGAAAAGCGTGGGGATCCTTCCCTCGCATAGGGGTAAACGCTACGGCGACTTCTTCACCCGAAGCCTGCTGTACGGTTGTTCCGGCGTGTCGGAAAAACTGGTCGTCGCCTATTCGGACGGCTATTTCGAGAAATTCGGATTTGTCGAAAAAGACGGAAAAATGGAAATCGAAAGCAAAAATCTCACATTCCCTTGCGAATGCGGGAAAGGAGGACACAGTGGCAAATAATTTTATCGAAGCGGTGGTGGAAAAGGATATAGCGGAAGGTCGTTGCGAGAGTACGGTCACCCGTTTCCCGCCCGAACCGAACGGATATCTGCACAATAAATTTCGGAATCAAGGAAAAATATAACGGGAAATGCAATTTGCGTTTCGACGACACCAATCCCACCAAAGAGGACGTGGAATACGTCGACAGCATCAAAGAAGACATACGCTGGCTGGGGTTCGAGTGGGACAACGAGTGTTTCGCTTCCGACTATTTCGAGCAGACCTACGATTGCGCCGTGGAACTGATTAAGAAAGGTCTGGCGTACGTTTGCGATTATTCGGCGGAGGAGATCCGTCAGACCAGAGGCACTCTCACTCAGCCCGGCACCGAAAGCCCCTGGCGCAACCGTTCGGTGGAGGAAAATCTGAAACTTTTTGCCGAAATGAGGGAGGGGAAGTATCCCGACGGAAGCAAAACCCTGAGGGCGAAGATCGATATGGCGAGCAGCAACATCAATATGCGAGACCCCGTCCTTTACAGGATCTTGCGGGCTCATCATCACCATACCGGCGACAAATGGCTTATTTATCCCATGTACGATTTCGCTCATCCCATAGGGGACGCCATAGAGGGTATAACCCATTCTATCTGCACGCTGGAATTCGAAGATCACCGTCCCCTCTACGACTGGGTGACGGAAAATTGCGGATTCGCCAATCCTCCTCATCAATACGAATTTGCCAGGCTCAACATAAAGAACACCATTATGAGCAAGCGTTACCTTAAAAAACTGGTGGACAACGGCGTGGTGGACGGCTGGGACGATCCCCGTATGCCCACTTTGAGCGGAATGAGGAGAAGAGGGTATCCCGCCGAAGCGATAAAAGCCTTTTGCGCCGCCGTGGGCGTAGCCAAAGCCAACAGCGAAGTGGACTCGGCTTTGCTGGAGCATTACGTCAGGGATCAGCTCAACCGTACCGCCGACAGGGTAATGGTGGTGGAGGACCCGTTGAAGGTCGTCATTTCCAATTTGGAAGAAGAGGAGAGCATAACCCTAGTCAACAACCCCAACGACGAAAATTCCGCTACGCACGAAGCGCCTCTCGGCAGAGAAATTTATATCGAAAGGAGCGATTTTGCGGTGAATCCTCCCCCGAAATATCATCGACTGGTACCCGGAGGTATGGTGAGGCTCAAGGGTGGCTATATCCTGAAATACCTTTCCCACGAAACCGACTCCGACGGGAAAGTGCTTTCGGTGACCTGCGAGGCCGTTCCCGACAGCAAACAGGGCGGCGTTAACGCCGGTATAAAGGTCAAGGGAGTTATTCACTGGGTGGACGCAAAGAAGTGCGTCCCTGCCAAGCTTATGAAATATTCCGGACTTCTCACCGACGAAACCGAAGACAAAAAAGACTTCGACGACAGGATAAATCCCCGTTCTTTAGAGGTTATCGAAGGCGGTTACGCCGAGCCTTACCTTGCCGAACAGGCGTTCGGGACGGCTTTTCAGTTCATAAGGGCGGCGTATTACAAACTTGCGGGGAAAGAAGGCGATAAACTCGTCTTTTACCGTATCGTAGATCTTAAAGATTCCTTCAATAAATAATTTTTCCCTTTCCGACGCAGAGAATTTAAGGAAAATTTAAGAAATATGGCAAAACCTATTGAAAAAAAATCTATTTACTTATATAATATATCCTATATGGGGTACTATCGGTTTTAGTATGCGTTTACCCGGAGGAGATGACTATGGCAGATAAAAACAAACTGAACGACAAAGCTCAATTCGACACCGAAGCCGATGTTAATTTAAGCATGGAACAGTTGTCGTATATTTGCGAATACTGCGGTAAAGTCAACGCTATCACCGCCGCCAACTGCGTACGTTGCGGGAAGCGTCGTCCCAGAAGCGAGTATCTCAAGGCGATGGAACGGATGCAGAATGCGAAGACCGTAAGAGAGCAGTACGTCGACGCTCAGGCGAGACTTGCCGACGAGAGGCGGGACGCCGCGCAGCAACAGATGGTACGCCTGGTGGAGAGCAGGGTCGCCGACGAAAGGGCGAGGATCCTTGCGGAGGAAGAGATTCGTCTGGAACAGGAGAGGGAGGCCATCAAGAGAGCTGCGGCGAGAGACGCCGTCCTCAGAGTGGTCGCCGCCGAAAACGCCGCCGACGAGAGGGTCGCCGAAGCCGAGAAACGGGCCGACGACGTGGTAGCCGGTCGCAATAAAGAGATCGAAGACCTCATTGCCCAGGAAAGAGAAAAGGTACTGAACGCCGCCGCCGAAAAACTGGTAGCGGAGAGAGCCGGGATAGAAGAAGTAGCCAAGGATAAGGTGGAAGCCAACCGTAAAGCCGCAGAGCGTTACGCCAACGAACACATTCTTTCCGCCCGTGACGAAGCCGAGAGAGTGGCGGCAAGACAGGCGGTGTTGCAGATCATTGCGGCGGAACAGGCCGCAGACGAAAAGATCCGCCTTTCCAAGAGCGCCTTGCAGCAGGCCGCCGTGGAAAGAATAGTGGAGGAAAGGATACTCGCCGACAAGGAGGCCGCAGCTCGCTACGCCGCAGAGAAACAGGCTATCGAACGTGCCGCCGACGACAGAATAAATGCGGAAAGGGCTGCCGTAAGAAGGATTTTGGGTGACCGTGGAGCCACTTATTACGGACAGGGCGGAGGCACAACGCAGCCGTTCGCCATCGTGCCTTACGTCAATCCCAATCAGCCCGTTTACCAATACAATCCCAACAAGGTGGTTTATAAATTCGTACCCGACATGCCTGAGGTCGCCGAAGCTCAGGCAAGCGTTCCCGCTCGTCAGTTGACCGCCAAGGAAGCGAAAAAGGCGGCTAAGGCGGCTGAAAAAGCGGCGAAGAAAAACCGTTAAATAGGATTAAGAAGCGAAATCGAGGACATTTTCGGTGGAATGGTGTAAGCGATTTCGCTTTTTGCGTAAAAAAAACCTTACTTTGCCCGATACGGGCGGAGGAGGAGAAAGCAACGGAGGTAGCCTGTATGGCTTTCAGGAAGAAAAAGGTTTGTTCCGACGGACTTAACAAATCCGTGGAAGAGATGACGGATCTTGAGTTTATCACATACGCCGATTATCTGAGCAGTCCGTATTATCGGGCTTATATGGCGGAAAAGGCGAGGATAGAGAACGCTCCGTCCGCGCTCACGCTGAGCGTAAACAGACGTTCGGAAGCGAAATACATAAAAAAGAGAACTTTTTTACTCGTCGTAATAACGGTATTGATGCTGGCGACGTTGATGTTTGCCGCTCTGGGGGCGGTCGGGTTGACGTCTGCGGAGAAGTATCTGGCTTTATTCAATACCGTCGGAGACGATCCCGAGGCGGTGGGGTTGCTCGATCCTGCCTTCGGAATGTTCAGAGAACTGGGCGCCGACGGGCTGGAATCGGTCTATTACAACCGCTTTTTCCTGCCCGGGACCGAAGGAGCCTCCGATATAACCAAAACCGCTCTTTACGCCGTACCCATAGCTTCGCTGATTGCGGCGGTGTTTGCCCTGATAGGTTTCCTGAAAGGGCTGGCGGCGGTGTTTTCGGGGAGACGCTCCGACGGCGGTTACAGAAAAATCGGTTTCGCCTTCATAGGCGTGGTGCTGATCCTCTGCGCCCTTGCGGCGATGTTCGGAGGGATTTACGCTTCGGGCGGAAGCGATATAGCCGGCTTCTTTACCGGCGAAAACGCTTATTTACAGGCGGCCCCGGGGTTTTACGTCCTTGCCGCTTGCGGCGTCCTTTCGGTATTGTGCACTATTTTCGCTTACAAAAAAAATAAGTTTTATAAGGAGAAAAAATGAGCAAAAAAACCTCCCGTTCCGACGAAAAAAGACCCGTCCCGTCCTACGGTAAAGCCATGAGATCGCAGGCTTCCAAACGGCAAAAAATCGTATTTACCGTCTGCAACCCCACGGGCATGCCCGCTCCTATTCCCACTGTGGCGAGGAATATTCAGATGCCGCCTGCCGCCTGTTTCGGTATGTTCAGGACGGAACAGCCTTACCTTCCCCCCGAAGAGGACGAAGAAGACGACTATTGAGGAATTTTTTATTAACCGCACTTTCGGGTGCGGTTTTGCTTTATTTTCCGCTTTATTTATCAAAAAAATAAGTTTTACGGCTTTTTTGAGGGAAAATTTACCTTAAAATAGTCTAAAATTTTTGCGGATTTACTATTGATATTTTTTTCGGTGTATGATAAACTGTAACATATAGTATTATCTAATATTATGTAAAGTCGTAGCGGTATGCCCGTACGAAGGACTTCGTCCCGAGACGAGCATAAATCTATCGGGTGGTAAAATGGCAAAAAAAGAACAGACAACTAACGCAAACAACGTACCCAATCCGATGGGAGGGTTCCCCATGTTCGGGCAGGGTATGGGATACGGTATGCCCGCCACTCCCCCCGACAACAAGAACGGCGGAAAGAAGAAGAGCAAACGGAAAACCGAAAAAGAAAAAGCCCGCAGGGCGGAACGCAGGGCGAGAGCGGCTCAACTCCGCAACCGTCAGAATTACGCCATAGAAAATACCCGTTTCCGTCGCAAGGTGGAATCCATCGAAGGCAGAGGGGGTATCGATACCGAATATTATCGTTTGCCTGCCGACCGTAAGCAGAAGAAAGCGAAGGATTATTTCTTCATTATGCGTAAGTCGGTATGTTTTCTTATGTTCCTGGTGCTTTTGGTGAGCGTGGCGTATTTTGTGCTGGGCTTTGTCAAGATAGAACAGATCCCCGCTCAATATACCGCTTTGTTCGTGGAGACCGAAAAGAAAGCCGCCGAGACCGACGAGGAGACCGGCGACACGACCGAAGAAACCGGCGACACGACCGAAGAAACCGGCGACACGACCGAAGAAACCGGCGACACGACCGAAGAAGCGCAGAATGCCGCAAGCGGACTCTACAATGCCGACGCAACCGCCGAAGAAGGCGGCGAGACCTCCGAGGGCGAAACCGCAGAGGGCGAAGGGTCGGAGACCGAAGGCGAAAGCGAAGAAGAAACGACGGCTCCGGCCTTCGACGGCACGACTTACGGCGTACTCGATCCGATTTTCGGATTTATCAAATACGTCGGCAACAAGCTCAATATGGACCTCAATTTCGGAGAAAGTCCTCTGTACGATCAGATGATAGCCAAAGTCGAAGTCGGAATGGCGGACACCATCGCTCCTTACATAATTCTTGCTTTCCCGGTATGCCTTATACTTTACGTTATCAGTGCGTTGATAATGATGATCAAGGCGTTTTTCGGAATGTTCGGGAAGAGGATATTCAAGTGCTTCGGACTCGGAGCGATATTTATGATAATTTTCGCCGCGGTCACGGCTTTCGGAGGGTTGGCGTTCACGACCGACCTCGGGGCGACGATGGCTTACGGCGACATGGTCGGTATCCTTACCGGCGCTTTGACCAAATCGGGCGGTTTTTCCGGAGGATACGGATTGCTTATACTTTTAGCTTTACCGGTCCTGGTATTGATTTTGAGTATGTTCTGCAGAAAGAAAATACCGTTCAGCATTTTCGACACGTTCGGAGAATAGGAGGGTTTTATGGCGAGAAAGAAAAAGAACAAAGACAACTACGAAGTTACCCAAAACGTCGAGAGAGCTCCCGACGTGACTTTCCGTCCGATAAATGCGGCGTATCCTTATCCGGTTGCACCGGCAAGCCAGATCATTCAGCTGCCGCCCATCGTGCAACCCATAGTAATGGTGCCGTTCAGCACTCAGCAGCAACCTCTGGCGACCTACGTTGACGACGACTATTACGACGAAGACGACGACTTCTGAGATAAAGGGGTCAGATGAAGGGAAAAAAACAACAAGAGCCTTTGCTTTCCGAGAGAGAAGAAAGGTATCGGAAGTTCGAAGTTTCCCCGACCAGTCAGTTTTTTCTTTACGGTAAAGGCAGTAACGACGATTATTTCGGAGAGGTCCGCAGGGTAAAGAACGAACTGAGAGAACTGGCTTACGGAAACGTCTATAATTATAATAAGGAAATAGAGACCGTCGCAAAAAAGAGGCTCAACGTCGTTTCTGCGGTGGTACTGGCGATGACGATAGCGGCGCTTATCGTGGCGGTAGCCGGAATCGTATTCAACGAAGTATGGTTCCTTACGGCGGACGGGGCGAGCATAGTCGATACGGTAAAACCTCTGTTTTCGGGCGATGCGTTCCCGATGTCCACGGCGGCTGCCGTAACGGGGTTGATAACCGTAATAATGACCGTGGCGGTTTTGGCGGGAGCGGCGGCTTCCTTGAAGAAACCGTATACGGGGAAAATAATGAAAGCGGCGTGTTTCGTTTGGTTGTTGTCGGAAATTCTGTTGTGGATTTTCGTTACGGCGAGCGGAATGCTGTCTGCGGCAGGATTACATTTTGCCATATTGTTTGCGTTCGTTGCGACGGTAACAGCCGCAGCGGGCAGGAAAAAAATAAAAACGGAGGAGAACCAAGGTGGCAGATTTTTACGGAGCCGGTGAAGGTAAAAGTTTCTGGCGAGACGACAACGCTTCGTCTCTGTTGCCCGAGACCGTAAAAGAACCTACGATCCCCATTCCCGCACCGCAGGAAGAAGTTTTGCCTACGCAGGTTAACAATCCGGCAGGAAACGTCACCATGGTGCAACCGCTTATCGTGGTGCCTTTTTCCAGTCAGATGCAACCGTTGTATCAATATACGCCGGAAGCGATGAACGCTTTTTATAACGGCGGAGCGCCCTCGAGCGAATACGCTTACCCCGAAGGGGACGGATACGGCTATGCCGAGGACGGAGAGTACCGCGACGACCGTGCGGCGAGGAAGGAACGCAAAGCGAGGAAAGTCAACGTCTCGGCGTTGTTTACGTTTTTGTTTGCGTTGATAGCGTTGGCGGTTTCGGCGATAAGCTATTTCGTGGATTTCGAATATATCCTCGTGGCGGACGGGAAAGGCGCCCTTGCCATTATAATGGGACTTACCGACGCTTTCGGAGGAGATTTGGACATAAAAGCTCTGATAATGCCCGCAGGACTCGCTCTCGGGGCTTTATTGGGGATAATTACCGCTCTCGTAGGATTGTTTTCGGTGGGAGCGAAGAGGTTTGCGTTGTTCGGGAAGATCACGGCTGTGCTGGCGTTGATATTTACCGGAGTGGCGCTCGCTATGATGTTCGTTAACAAAGCCGAAATAGGTTACGGCGCATATATAATCACCGCATTGTATCTTATCACGGCGATCATCGCTCTGACGGCGAAAGGTAAAAAAGCTTAGAGGTGCAAGATGAACAAGATCAAAAAACAGGTTCTGGCAACGGGTACGGATAACGCCGGCGTAAAATATTTTTACGCTTGTCCCAAGTGCAGAACGCTCAATCCGCTCAACGCCAAAGTGTGTTCCCACTGCGGAAAAAAACGTCCCCGCAACGCTTTCGAGTATGCGAGGAAGGAACAGCCCGCTCCCGTTTACGGCAAGGACATAGACAGGACTGCCCGTAATGCGTATCCGGCAGCTCCGCAACCTTGTTTTGCGGTACCGCTTCCCGTCAACGGCAATTACGACGCCGAGAACTACGTCGCCAACGGATTGCAGAATTTACCGGTCTACTACGCTACCGACGAGTACGGCAGAGTTTTCCGTGCCAAAGTGACATACGGAGCTATGCCCTGTTCCGCTCCGGTACCGGTGGCTACCCCGGCAAAACACATTCAGACCCCGCAAATCAACGTCAACCTCAATCAATAAATAATTAATTAGGAGATTAACTTATGGATAATCTTTATCAGAAAAATCCGCAAGGAGCACAGCCGCACAGGGGAGTCATCAACGGGAAAGAGGGTACCTGGGTACCCGTGGAAGCGGAAACGGTTCCGTTCCCGGTAAGTAACGACGCAGCCAATCCGAGTCTGGCGTCCGACGGGAATTATTATTATGCGCAGGGCGGACAGCCTGCCTCCAACGCAGGCGGAGGGTTCGGACCCATCGACGCCAACCGTTACAACGCCATTCCCACTCCTTCCAGCATCGTCCAGATGCCGCCCATCGTGCAACCCATAGCTTTGGTGCCGTTTGCGTCGCAGGCGCAGCCCATGCTCCAGTACGATCCCAATTACCGGGAGGAGATCCAAAAGACCAACCTCGAACCCATTTACAGAGCCAAACCTTACGCAGGACTTAGCGTGTTGTGCATTCTGTTTGCGGTAGCGGCTTGCGTTATTATGTGTCTGTTGACTTGCGCAACGCCCGGTTCCACCGCTCTCGATTCGGTTTTCGGACTGCTTGCGTTGCTCGGAGTGAGCGGGATAACCAGTTCCTATTACAGCGGAATAATGTCCAAAGTTTTCGCAGACGGACTGTCGCAAGGATTTTCGGCGGATTTCGGAACGGCTCTGATGACGTTCCTGGTCCCGGTATTGTATCTGGTAGCTGTCGTTTGCGTCGTAATAGCCATCATTTACTACCTCGTCAAGCTCGGCGCGACCAAGTCTCCCAGAAACTTCAACGTAGCGGTATTGATCGGTTTAATTTGCTCGGTGGCGAACATAATTATATTGTTTATGATGGAGACGACGGGTCCCGCCGCAGGCGCTTACGTTACCGCAGCGTTGTTCCTCGTTCTCCTTATAATACCGTTCTTCGCAAAGAAGGGCGCCCAAATAATAGATTTCAGCGCGTCCCGTCGTCTTTACGGGAACGACGTTTAAGGGTAAAACCGGAGGTTATTTATAAATGTTAAGCGATAAAGTCAAGAAAGCTCTCGCCGCACAGCTTATGCTCGACGAGGCAGACATAAAGGATGAGAGCCGTCTCGTGGAAGATCTCGGAGCGGACAGTCTCGACCTGGTGCAGTTACTGATCTTACTCGAAGACGTTAAAACCGTCGGCGATATTATCGTATTTCTTCAAAAACACATAGGCTGATTTCGTTCGGTCACGGTCCGCACGGCGGTGCGGACCGTATATATTTTTAGAATAAAATCGTTGACAACGACACTTCGTTGTGATATAGTTATAAAGCACCTTTAGGAGGGTGTAATTTTTTTGGAGGCGTTAAACAATGCGCGTAAAGATAACTCTTGCCTGTACCGAATGTAAACAGCGTAACTATGACAAGCAGAAAAACAAGAAGAACACTCCCGACAGAATGGAGTTAAAGAAGTATTGC
Source organism: uncultured Christensenella sp. (assembly GCA_949285605.1). Lineage (GTDB taxonomy): Bacteria > Bacillota > Clostridia > Christensenellales > DTU072 > CAG-1782. Next base: position 50,865 of record CASDZI010000005.1, on the reverse strand, counting down.
AGATTTTGTAAAAAGCACACCGTTCACAAGGAAACGAAATAATACGGAGATTTAGCGATGTCGAAGAACAACCCCAAGTTGGATTTACCCGAGATAGAGGCCACTCCGGTCAAAGCCGAAGATAATAAAAAGAAAAACGCCCCTTCCAAAAAGGCGGGTAATAAAAAACGCAGGTCTTTAGGTAAATTTTTCCGCGATATTGTCAGCGAACTTAAAAAAGTAAACTGGGCAAGTTTCAAAAAGACCAAAGACAACTCAGGCGTAGTCGGGCAGACCGGCGTCGTACTTGTCGTGACGTTGTTTTTTATGGTAATCATCGCCCTTGTCGATACAGGACTCGGGCAGTTGCTTAAATTGCTTCTCAACGCCGCATAACCGTTTTTTGTCGAACAGGAGTTTTATATTTTTATGGAAAATACAAACAATCAGGTAGGCTGGTACGTCATTCACGTCTATTCGTCTTACGAATCCGTGGTGAAAAGCAACCTGGAAAAAATGATCGAAAACAATAATCTTCAGGATTACATCTTCGAGATAGCCATTCCCGTGGAAGAGGACATCGTGGAGAAAAACGGAAAAAGAAAAATCGTGGAAAAGAAGAAATTCCCGGGATACGTTTTCCTGAAGATGATATATTCCGATTCTCTCTGGTTTATGATAACCAACACCAGGGGCGTGACCGGTTTCGTCGGTCCGCAGGGAAAGGCTCTTCCGCTTACCGCCGAAGAGATCAAGAGAATGGGACTGGAAAAGGTTTCTGCCGAAGACTTCGACATAAAGGTCGGAGACAACGTCAAAGTCGTCAACGGACCGTTGGAGACCTTCCTCGGTATCGTGGACGAAATTTTCATCGACAAGCAGAAAGTCAGGGTGATCGTTCAGATGTTCGGACGTCAGACCCCCGTCGAACTGGAATTTAACCAGATAGAAAAAATTTAGTTTATTCAGGGGAAACCCTTTATAAATATGGGAGAGCGGCAAAATATTCTTTCATTGTCGCCCGTTTGAACCAGTTAGTCAAAGGAGGCAAACTATGGCTAAAAAGATTTCCGCAGTGGTAAAACTGCAACTCCCCGCAGGAAAGGCAACTCCCGGACCGCCTGTAGGTTCCACCCTCGGTCCTCACGGTATCGCCATTCCGATGTTCACCAAGGAATTCAACGAAAAGACGGCTGCGCAGGCAGGATTGATCATTCCCGTAGTGATCACCATTTACGCCGACCGTTCCTTCACTTTCGAACTCAAGACTCCTCCCGCTCCCGTTCTCATCAAGAAGGCTTGCGGACTGGAAAGCGGTTCGGCTAAACCCAACCGCGACAAAGTGGCTAAACTCACCCGCGCTCAACTGGAAGAGATCGCCAAGATCAAAATGCCCGACCTGAACGCTGCGTCTTTGGAAGCGGCTATGAGCATGGTTGCGGGAACCGCCAGAAGCATGGGCGTTACGGTAGAGGACTAATCGGAGGTGTAATATGAAATACGGAAAAAAATACGCAGATTCTTTGAAAGCATACGATAAGTCCAAAGCCTACGAAGCGAAGGAAGCCATACAGCTGGCTATCGACACTGCTAAGGCGAAATTCGATGAGACCGTCGAACTGCACTGCAAACTGGGCGTAGATCCCCGTCATGCCGACCAACAGGTCAGAGGCGTGGTGGTACTTCCCCACGGGACCGGTAAAACTCTCAGAGTTCTGGTCATCACCAAGGGAGCCAAAGCCGACGAAGCGGCGGCTGCCGGCGCCGACATCGTGGGAGCCGAGGAGATCGTTCAGAAGATCCAGGGCGGCTGGTTCGACTTCGACGTTTGCGTTACCACTCCCGATATGATGGGTCTGGTAGGTCGTTTGGGTAAACTCCTCGGACCTAAGGGCTTGATGCCTACTCCCAAGACCGGTACCGTTACTATGGACGTTGCCAAAGCGGTCAAGGACATCAAAGCCGGTAAAGTGGAATACAGAGTGGACAAGACCGCTATCATTCACTGCCCCATAGGAAAGGCAAGTTTCGGACAGGAAAAACTTTTCGATAACTTCAACACCCTTATGGAAGCCATCATCAAAGCTAAACCCGCTTCGGCGAAAGGTACCTACCTTAGAAGCGTGACCCTCGCCAGCACGATGGGGCCCGGGATCAAAGTCAATTACAAAATGTAATTACTCCGTCGAATCGCTTGACGGACTCGGAAACGCAATTTATAATTAGAATACACTCATTCAAAGACTGCAAGTACCTAACGGTTCAAATCCTTCGGGAGCTTGGATAGAAAGAGGTATAAATTGAATTCAAATTTCAGTTTTACTCCGCAAATTCGGTCTTTGATTGCGGAGTTTAATTTTGGAAAAGGAGGTTAAAGAAAAGTGTCGACTTTAAGAGACGCAAAGGTTGCAAAGGTTGCCGAAATTAAGGAAAAGCTCGAAAAAGCCGGTTCTTTCGTGCTGTTGGACTACAAAGGTCTGACCGTGGCGGAAGACACCGATCTCAGAAACGCTTTCCGTAAGAGCGGCGTTACCTATCACGTTTACAAGAACCGCTTGATGAAGATCGCCTTGAACGAACTCGGTTATACTCAGTTCGACGAAGCTCTGAACGGACCGACCGCAGTGGCCATGGGCGCAGACGATATCGCCGCTCCCGCCAGAATAGCGTTCGATAAACAGAAGGCTTTCAAGAAGATCACCGTTAAATGCGGACTCGTGGACGGAAGTTTTCTGAACGAAGACGGGTGCAAGACGTTGGCTACGATGCCCAACCGCGAAGGTCTTATATCCCAGATACTCGGGCTGTTACAGGCCCCCGTGGCAGGCTTGGCCAGAGCCCTTGCCGCTATCGCCGAAAAGCAGGCATAACAAAATATTTTTATCGGAGGAATTAAAAAATGGCAGATATCGCAAAATTTATAGAAGAAATCAAAGGCATGACCGTTATGGAACTCAATTCCCTGGTTAAAGCTATCGAAGAAGAATTCGGTGTAAGCGCAGCCGCTCCCATGGCGGTAGCAGGAGCTCCCGCAGCCGCAGCAGCAGCAGCCGAAGAAGAAGAAAAGACCGAATTCGACGTCGTCCTCAAGGCCGCCGGCGGCAACAAGATCGCCGTTATCAAAGCCGTTCGTGAAGCTACCGGACTCGGACTCGTCGAAGCTAAAGCTATCGTTGACGGAGCTCCCAAGACCGTCAAGGAAGCCCTCTCCAAAGACGCCGCCGAAGAACTCGCCAAGAAACTTACCGACCTCGGCGCCGAAGTGGAAGTTAAATAATTTAACCTTGTTTTCCTTAAAGACCGCCCCGAAAAGGGCGGTCTTTTTTTGCGTTTTCAGAGAAAGACGCAGGAAAAATTTTTCCGAGCAATTATTTCTTTATTCTCGTGGCGCAACGGGTGGACATGAACACGTCGTTGACCAGCATACTGGTAGCCGTACAGCGGTTATCCTTATTATAGACGCATTCGGCTTTACAGCTGACTACGCCGGGTGCGTCGCTCAGAAATTCGTCGGCGGCTTCCATTTCCTTGAAAGTCTGTTCCAAGGCGCCCCCGGCTCTTTTTACACGGCTGTCGCAGACGCCTTTTTCGTTGATACTGATGAGGCCTGCGTTGCAGTGACATTTGAGATTGTGTTGACAGTTGGAAGTGGTACATTTGAGTTGCATCATAATTCAAGTTTCTCCTTTCGACGGAGTTAGTATGGGAAAAGGAGAGGGGATTATTCGCAGGGTTGACAAATCGCTTCCGAAAAGCTATAATTTAGCCCATAAAACCATTAACGAATACAGCGGAGCGTAGAAATGAAAGTTATATTGTTGCAGGATATCAAACCCATAGGTAAAAAAGGCGATCTCGCCGAGGTGAACGACGGTTATGCCAAAAATTTTCTGATTCCCAAAAAAATGGTAGTCGAAGCGACGAAAAACGCCATTAACGAACGTAACCAGAGAATGGCGAACGAAGAAAAGCGTCTCGCCGAAGAGAAGGCTGCGGCGCTCGCCATGAAAGCCGCCCTCGACGGAAAAACGGTGGACGTTCCGGTCAAATGCAACGGCGACAAAATGTACGGAAGCGTCACCACGCAGGACGTTGCGGACGCTTTGAAAAAAGCCGGTTTCGACGTGGATAAAAAGAAAATCACCATAAAAACTCCCATCAAAAATTTAGGGAAATTCCCTGTGGAGGTGTGGTGTTATAAGGAAACCGTTGCGAAAATCGAACTGAACGTGACGCAAGCTTAAACCAGCACTACCGCCGCCAGAGCGGCGAGGGCTTTGTTCTCGCCGATGAGACCGAGCTTTTCGGTCGTGGTGGCGCTCAAAGTGACTTTTTCGGGAGAAATATTCAACAATGCGGCGATATTTTGCCGCATTTTTTCTATATAAGGGGAGAGTTTGGGACTCTGGGCTATTATCGTGACGTTCAGGAAATTGACGGAAAGATTTTTTTCTTTCAGAATCTCCGCGGCTTTTTTAAGGAAAATACGACTGTCGGCGTTTTCGTATCGGGGGTCGTCGTCGGGGAAGAACACTCCTATGTCCCTTTCTCCCGCCGCAGTGAGCAGAGCGTCCGTTACGGCGTGCAACGGGGCGTCGCCGTCGCTGTGGGCGAGCAGTCCGTAAGGGTGATCGATCTCTATTCCGCACAGTTTAAGGGGTTTACCTTCGACGTAGCGGTGAATATCGAACCCGGTGCCGATACGGGCGTTTAACCCGAAAAAGTCCGCCTGAGTGGTCAATTTGCGGTTGCTTTGTTCGCCGTCGACGAGTTTGCAGGGGGCGACGTAACGGGAATATATTTCGCTTTCGTCGGTAAAGCGTTCGAGCGATCCGTCTTGTTCGGCGAGGGCGAAGGCTTTTTTCAGTTTTTCCGTTCGGAAACCCTGCGGAGTCTGCACCGTAACGTAAGAATTACGGTCGGGAAAAGAAGAGACGTATCCGTCGGAAATACCTCTCAGACTGTCGGTGATTTTCAGACAGGGGACGGCGGAACCGTATTCACGGGTGCATTGCATTACCCGTTCGATGAGTTCTTTGCTTACGAAAGGACGGGCTCCGTCGTGGATAAGCACGTATTCTGCCTTGGTAGCTTTCAGACCTTCCAGCACCGACAGTTCCCTCGTTTTGCCGCCTTTTACCGTCAAAACGCCCCCGATGTCGGGAGCGTCGTCGCTGACTATTATTATTCTTTCTATTCCGTCGGTATCCCTGAAGGCGTTGACGGTACGGGCAAGAACGGTATTTTCGCCGATTTTTGCGGCGAGTTTGTCGAAGCCCATTCTGACCGAGTTACCGTTGGCGGCGATTATTACGTCGAACATTCAGCTCAGTATTTCGTACAACAGGCCAACGCTGTTTTTGGCTACGTTGCCTTCGGGAACTTCCAGTATCCTGAAAGTGAATTTGTTGTCTCCGAAACTCACCGTCACCACGTCGCCGACTTTGACTTCCTTGGAAGGCTTGGCTTCCTTTCCGTTGACGGAGACCCTTTCTTTAGAGCAAGCTTCGTTGGCGACCGTTCGCCTTTTTATTATTCTGGCGACTTTCAGATATTTGTCCAGTCTCATTCTTCGTTCCCGGAAGCCTCTTCGCTCGCCGCTACTTCCGCAACCGCTTCTCCGGCTTCTTCGACGGCTTCCGCTACGGTCCCTTCGGCTTCTTCCGCCGTCGTTTCGGCGTTTTCGGCTTGCTCGGCGTTTTCTTCGTCGTTCTTCTTGGATTTACGCATAATTACGAACTTGCTCATAAGGAAGCTTATCACGAAGGAGAGGAAAGAGCCTACCAGTTTGCCGATTATGGCGGCGAAATCCTGAGGTATGGAAGTTCCTTCGGTCACGGCGTCGCTGATCACTCCGCCCAGCCAGGTGTTCAGAATTATTATTCCGCACACCATTATCGCATACATAGAAGCGGCGTAGACGATATTGTTGTTGGCGTTGAAGGTCTTTTTGCGGTTGAGAATGAACGTCGCCGCCTGCGCCACTACGTTGGACATCAGGAAGGCGATAAACTCGCCGAGACCTCCGGTCTTGTACGAGAAAATGAACCACTCGAACGGTTCGTTGACGTTCTTCAACGCAAACTTCAATACGAAAAACGTGACGTATTCGATGAGAAAGCACACAAAACTGAACAGCGTGAAAAATACCAGCTGTCTTATGTCCTCGTGCTCGTCCAGAAAAGTTTTGATTTTCTTAAAGAAATTTTTGGTTTTTTCCATTTTTACTCCCTCTGAGCCCCTTCGGGACTTATTTCCTGTAACATATTTATATTACAGCAAATTCCTTTTCCCGTCAATACTTTCCCCGAAAACACTTTTTGACGTGCTTTAGTTCCGCTTTTCGCTTAAAGAGGGGATTATTATGTATTTTCTTTGAAAAAAAGACGATAAAACAGTTGACAGACTTGACAGAGGTTATTATAATATTACAATGTGTAAATATTGTAAAGTACTATACCCTCAAGCCCGAAAAGAAATAATTTTGGGGATTGGGGGAACTTGCAATCTTTATATTACGACGTTTTTTTACGACGGCGCGAATTTCAGAATTTTTTTATAAGGAGCAATGCGATGTCTCAAAAAATCCACAAGATTAAGTGCGGCAATACCGAGAGATGGACTTTCAGCAAGATCAAGCACATTCTCGATATGCCCTATCTGATTGAAGTTCAGAAAAATTCTTACGACACGTTCATTCGCGAAGGTATCGAAGACGTTTTCAAAGACTTCTCGCCCATTACCGACTACAGCGGAAAGCTGGAGTTGGAATTTTTGGAACATACTTTGGAAGGTTCCTGCAAATACACCATCAAAGAATGTAAAGAACGCGACGTCACTTACACTTCCCCTTTGAAAGTCAAAGTCAGACTTACCGTAAAAGACACCGGTAAAATGATGGAACAGACGGTATTTATGGGCGATATTCCCAAAATGACGGAGAAAGGGACCTTTATCATAAACGGAGCGGAAAGAGTTATCGTCAGCCAGCTCGTAAGGAGCCCCGGCGTCTACACCAAAGGTCAGCTCGACCGTAACGGCGTTATGCGTTACGACACCACCGTTATACCGAACAGGGGTGCCTGGCTGGAATTCGAACAGGACAGCACCAACACCCTTACCGTCAGAGTGGACCGTAACCGTAAGATCAGCGCCACGGTACTTTTGAGGGCGCTCGGATTCGGCAGCAACGAAGAACTTTTCAAACTCTTCGACAACGATCCCATGATTATGGCGACTGCCGCTAAAGACGGAGACGTCACCGACACCGCAAAAGCCAAACTCGCTTTGTACTCCCGTCTGAAGCCCGGCGAAGTGCCTGCGGCAAACGGCGTGGACATCCTTATCCACAACATTTTCTTCGAACCGAGAAGATACGACGTCACTCACGTCGGAAGATATAAATTCAACAAAAAACTCAGTCTTGCCGAAAGGATAGAAAAACTCACTCTCGCAAGAGACGTCGTCACTCCCGACGGCGAGATCCTCGCCGAAAAAGGCGAAGTCGTCACCGCCGAGAAGGGCAGAGAGATCCAAAACTCCGGCGTGAACGTGGTTTATGTGGTCACTCCCGACGGCGGAGAATACAAAGTCATCGGCAACAACACCGTGGATTTGTCCGTTTACATCGGCGAAAACGCCCGCAATATAGGCATCAAGGAAAGGGTTTATTATCCCAACCTTCTGCCCTTGCTGGAAGAATGCGGCGACGACAAGGAAGCTTTGAAAGCCGCCTGTATCGCCAACAAGGACAACCTCGTCATGAAACACATAACCGTGGACGATATCGTGGCTACGGTAAGCTACAACCTCGGTATGAAATACGGGTTCTATTTCTGCGACAACATCGACCACCTCTCCAACCGTAGAGTAAGAAGCGTGGGCGAACTTTTACAGAACCAGTTCCGTATCGGCATCACCCGTCTGGAAAGGGTCATCAAGGAGAGAATGAGCATCGTTCAGGATCCCAACGACGTGACTCCGCAGTCTCTCATCAACATCCGTCCCGTTTCCAGCGCCATAAGAGAATTCTTCGGGAGCAGCCAGCTGTCCCAGTTCATGGATCAGCCCAACCCCATAGCAGAACTTACCCACAAGCGTAAGCTCAGCGCCCTCGGACCCGGCGGTCTGAACAGGGAAAGAGCCGGTTTCGAAGTTCGTGACGTGCACCACTCCCATTACGGAAGAATGTGTCCTATCGAAACGCCGGAAGGACAGAACATCGGTCTTATCACCAGCTTGAGTTCTTATGCGAAGATAAACGAGTACGGATTTATCGAGGCTCCTTACCGCAAAGTGGACAAGGAAACGGGTATCGTCACCGATCACGTCGATTATCTTACGGCGGACGAGGAGGACAAGTACGTCGTGGCTCAGGCCAACGAACCTCTCGACGAAAACAGCCGTTTCGTCAACGAACGTATCACCTGCCGTTTCCGCGAGGACATCAAAGAATATCCCGTGGCGCAGGTCGACTATATGGACGTCGATCCCAAACAGCTCGTTTCGGTGGCGACCAGTCTTATTCCCTTCCTGGAAAACGACGACGCCAACCGTGCTTTGATGGGAAGTAACATGCAACGTCAGGCAGTGCCCCTTCTCCGTCCCGAAGCCCCCATCGTGGGAACGGGTATGGAATACAAAGTGGCTTACGACTCCGGCGTTTGCGCCATAGCCAAGAATGCGGGTACGGTTTCTTCGGTCACCGCAGACGAAATCATCGTCAAGAACGAAAACGGCGAGGAGGACGTTTACGAACTTCAGAAATTCCGCAGAAGCAACCAGGGTACCTGTATCAACCAGCGTCCCATCGTCAACAAGGGCGACAAGGTCAACGCCGGAGATATTCTCGCCGACGGACCGGCGACCCAGAACGGGGAGCTCGCTCTCGGCAGAAATATCCTGATAGGGTTCATGACCTGGGAAGGTTATAACTACGAAGACGCTATCCTTATCAGCGAAGAACTGGTCAAGGAAGATATCTTCACTACCATCCATATCGAAGAATACGAAATAGAAGCCCGTGACACCAAGCTCGGGGAGGAACAGATAACCAGAGACATTCCCAATGTCAGCGACGATCTTCTCAAATATCTGGACGAAGACGGAATAGTCATGGTGGGAGCCGAAGTCAGAAGCGGCGACTACCTCGTAGGTAAAGTTACTCCGAAGGGCGAAACCGAACTCACCCCCGAAGAAAGACTTCTGAGAGCCATATTCGGAGAAAAGAGCAGGGAAGTCAGGGACGTGAGTCTGAAAGTTCCGCACGGCGAAGGCGGCACGGTGGTGGACGTCAAGATATTTACCCGTGAAAACAAAGACGAACTCGATCCCGGCGTCAACAAACTCGTCAGAGTTTACATCGCTCAGAAACGTAAAATTTCCGTCGGCGACAAAATGGCGGGACGTCACGGGAATAAGGGCGTTATTTCCAGAGTTCTGCCCAAAGAGGATATGCCTTTCCTTGCCGACGGCACTCCTTTGCAGATCGTGCTGAACCCGTTGGGCGTGCCCAGCCGTATGAATATAGGACAGGTTCTGGAAGTTCACCTCGGACTGGTGGCAAAACTCCTCGACATCAAAGTAGCCACCCCCGTTTTCGACGGAGCTACCGAAAACGACATTAGGGAAATGTTCGAAAAGAACAATCTGCCCCTCGACGGGAAGATCCAGCTTTACGACGGACGCACCGGCGAACCGTTCGAAAACAGAGTTACCGTGGGATATATGTATATGCTTAAACTCGTCCATCTGGTCGACGACAAGATCCACGCCAGAAGCGTCGGACCTTACAGCCTCGTCACCCAGCAACCTCTCGGAGGTAAGGCGCAATTCGGCGGACAGCGTTTCGGCGAAATGGAAGTCTGGGCTTTGGAAGCGTACGGCGCAAGCCACATTCTTCAGGAGATCCTCACCGTCAAGAGCGACGATATAATGGGTCGTCAGAAGATATTCGACAGCATCATTAAATCCGACGTCGCTGCCGAACCCGGTATCCCCGAGGCTTTCAAAGTGCTTAAGAAGGAAATTCAGGCTCTCGGTCTCGACGTGAAACTCTTCAGCGAAGGCGACGAAGAAATTCATCTGCCCGAAAATTACGACGACGAGAGAGAATACGAGGTTCCGCTCCGCAAAGAAGAAGAAAAAGAAGTCAGCCTCGACGATATTTCTCTCGACGGACTGGGCGGATTTGCCGCAGGAAGCGACAAGGATACCCTTTACGAAGACGACGACGACGCTTTCGGAGATATGTTCTCTTCCCTCTATTCCGGAGAAGAAAACGACGAGGAAAGCGACGACGAGGAAGAAGAGGACACCGAAGATATTCTGTCCGAACTGGGAGCTATCGGCGTCAACGACACCGAGGACATCCTCAACAAGAGTTTTGACGACGACGAGATTTAATGAGGTGAATATATGATAGAGATTAACAATTTTGATTCCATACAAATAAGTATCGCTTCACCCGAAAAAATAAGAGAATGGTCTCACGGCGAAGTCACCAAGCCCGAAACCATCAATTACAGAACGCAAAAACCCGAAAGAGACGGTTTGTTCTGCGAAAAGATATTCGGGCCGACCAAGGATTACGAGTGTCATTGCGGTAAATACAAGAGGATCCGTTATAAAGGCATTATCTGCGACAAATGCGGCGTGGAAGTTACCAAGAGCAAGGTCCGTCGTGAAAGAATGGGTCACATAGAGCTTGCCGCTCCCGTTTCTCACATCTGGTATTTCAGAGGTGTGCCGAGCAGAATAAGCACCATTCTCGATATGAGCCCCAAACAGGTGGAACAGGTCATTTACTTTGCCGCATTCGTGGTCATAGACCCCGGTAAGACCAATTTCGAAAAGAAACAGGTCATCAAGGACGAAGAGTACAGAAAGGCGGTACAAGAGTACGGTGCGGATTCCTTTGTTGCGGGAATGGGTGCCGAAAGTCTGAAAATTCTGTTAAGAGAGATAGACCTCGACGCCGAGAGCGCAAAGCTCAAGGAACTTCTTGCGGCGGAGACTGCGAGAGCCGCCAAGAGCGGACAGGCAGGTCAGTCTCTGAAAAAGACCCGTATAGCCAAGCGTTTAGAGATCGTGGAAGCGTTCAGGAAGAGCGGCAACCGCCCCGAATGGATGATAATGGACGTACTGCCCGTTATACCTCCCGAACTCCGTCCCATGGTACAGCTGGACGGCGGAAGGTTTGCCACCAGCGACTTGAACGACCTTTACAGGAGGGTCATCAACCGTAACAACCGTCTTAAGAAAATGATAGAGTCCGGAGCACCCGACATCGTGGTTCGTAACGAAAAACGTATGTTGCAGGAGGCGGTGGACGCCCTTATCGACAACGGTCGTCACGGCAAAGCCGTCACGGGTGCGGCTAACCGCAATCTGAAATCCTTGTCCGATATGCTCAGAGGAAAACAAGGCCGTTTCCGTCAGAACCTTCTCGGAAAACGTGTCGACTATTCCGGTCGTTCGGTTATCGTAGTCGGACCCGAACTGAAACTCTATCAGTGCGGACTTCCCAAGGAAATGGCTCTGGAACTTTTCAAGCCTTTCGTATTCCGTAAACTCGTGGACAAAGAGATCTGCCACAACATCAAGAGCGCGAAACGCGCGGTGGAAAGAGTCAAGCCCGTGGTGTGGGATATTCTGGAAGAGGTCATCAAAGATCACCCCGTGTTGTTGAACCGTGCTCCTACGTTGCACAGACTGGGTATCCAGGCTTTCGAGCCGGTACTGGTGGAAGGCAGAGCCATCAAACTCCATCCGCTGGTCTGTCCGGCGTTCAACGCCGACTTCGACGGCGACCAGATGGCGGTGCACGTTCCTTTGAGTATAGAGGCTCAGACCGAGGCGAGGATACTTATGCTCGCCACCAACAATATTTTGAAACTGTCCGACGGGAAACCTATCGTCAGCCCCACGCAGGATATGATTTTGGGTTCGTATTACCTTACTCAGGAAAAACCCGGAGCGAAAGGGGAAGGGCGTTATTTCAAGGACCCCGACGAAGCAAAAATGGCTTATCAGGTCAAGGACATCGAATTGCAGGCCCGTATCAACGTCCGTATGAAGAAGGAGATCGACGGTATGGTCTACAAGAAGATCGTGCCCTGCACCGTCGGTAAGATAATTTTCAACGAGGCCATACCGCAGGACCTCGGGTTCGTGGAGAGGAACACCCCCGAACAGATGCTGGATCTGGAGATAGACTTCATAGTCAAGAAGAAACAGCTCAGCGAAATAGTGGAGTGTTGCTTCAAGGCGAAGGGCGCCACCGGCGTAGCCAAGGTGCTGGATAAGATAAAGGACCTCGGGTTCAAATATTCCACCGTGGGCGCCATCACCACCAGCGTTTTCGATATGAAGATCCCCGGCGACAAGAAGAAAATTCTGGACGAAGCCGAACAGCAGGTCCTCAAGATCGAAAAGAACTACAACAGAGGTCTCATAACCGAAGAAGAAAGGTACAACGAAGTGGTGGACGTCTGGAAGAACACCACCGACCTCGTGGAAAAAGACCTGGAAAAGAACTTCAAGGAATTCGACAAGATGAACCCCATCTGGATGATGGCGGACTCCGGAGCCCGTGGTAGCATGCAGCAGATCAAACAGCTCTCCGGTATGCGCGGACTGATGAACGACCCGACGGGTAAAGTTATCGAAATTCCGGTCAAGAGTTCCTTCCGTGAAGGACTGAGCGTTCTGGAATACTTCATTTCCAGCCACGGCGCCCGTAAGGGCGGAGCGGATACCGCTCTTAAGACGGCAGACTCGGGGTATCTGACCCGTCGTCTGGTGGACGTAAGCCAGGACGTCATCGTAAGAGAAGACGACTGCGGCGACAAGAAGGGCGTCATCGTCCGCAACCTTTACGACGCAAGCGGCAGACTGGTGGAAGAGATCGGCGAAAGGATAATGGGCAGATACGCCATAGAGAACGTGGTTCATCCCGAAACAGGCGAAATTCTGGCCGAAGCCGACAAGATGATCACCGAAGATCAGGCTAAAGCCATTCAGAAAGCCGGAGTCAAGGAAGTCAGGATAAGAAGCGTATTGAGCTGTAAATGCAAGATAGGCGTCTGCAGTAAGTGTTACGGCGCCAATATGAGCAGCGGCAACCCCGTCAAGCTCGGCGAAGCGGTAGGAATAATAGCCGCGCAGAGCATAGGCGAACCGGGAACGCAGTTGACGATGCGTACCTTCCATACCGGCGGCGTTGCGTCCAGCGCGGACATCACGCAAGGTCTTCCCCGTGTGGTAGAACTCGTGGAAGCCCGTAAGCCGAAGGGCGAAGCCAAAGTCGCCGACGTCAAAGGAACGGTTACCGTTATCGAAGACGGCGTCAACCGTACCGTTAAACTCACCGGTGAAAAAATCACCAAGGGCGACGACGAAACCTTGCGTTTCGAGTACAAAATCCCCTTCGGAGCCAAACTCCTCGTCAAGACGGGAGACGTTATCGAAGCAGGCGATCCGCTTTACGTCGGTAGCGTAAATCCGCAGGATATCCTGAGGACGAAAGGTCTCAGCGGCGTTCAGGAAATGATGATAAGAGAAATTCAATCTGCGTACAGGACCAACGGCGTTCACATCAACGACAAACACATCGAAGTCATCGTCAGACAGATGCTCCGCAAGGTCAGGATCAACAACCCCAACGACACCGACTTGCTTCTCAACGAACTGGTGGACGTATCGAGGTTGGAGGAAGCCAACGAACAGGCTTTGGAAAACGGCGGCGTACCCGCTACGGCTACCAGGGTCTTGCTGGGTATCAGTAAAGCGGCGTTGGCTACCGAAAGCTTCCTCAGCGCGGCGAGCTTCCAGGAAACGGCGAGAGTTCTTACCGACGCAGCTATCAAGAGCAAGACCGATAAACTCGTCGGACTTAAGGAAAACGTCATCATAGGTAAACTCATTCCTGCAGGAACGGGTATGAAACAATACAGGAACATTACCCTTATCAACAACGAAATTCCCGAAAACACCATACAGGAAGATAAGTTCGAGGAAGTGGATTATCTCGAGGAAGAGTAAAAATTTCTTTGTCGGAAATTTACCTACAAGCGTATAATGGATAAGGCGGGCAAAAACCGCCTTATCGCAGATATAAAAGAGAAAAAAGGAGAACCGTATGAACCGTTTATTTACTTCGGAAAGCGTTACCGAAGGGCATCCCGACAAAGTTTGCGACCAGATAAGCGACGCCGTTCTGGACGCCTATCTCGCTTCCGACAAGAATGCGAGAGTGGCGTGCGAATGTTGTTGCACCGAAAACTTTTTGCTTATAATGGGAGAGATAACGTCTTCTGCCAAAGTTGACGTAGAGAAAATCGCCAGAGAAACCATCAAGAAAATCGGTTACGACAAGGATGAATACGGATTTAATTATAAAACCGTCGAGATAAAAATGCTTCTCAACAAGCAGTCGCCCGACATCGCTTTAGGCGTGGACGAAAGCGTGGAGCACCGTGCCGGCGGCGACGATTACGACAGGATAGGCGCAGGCGACCAGGGTCTTATGTTCGGTTACGCCACCGACGAAACCGAAGAATATATGCCGCTCGCCATAGTTCTAAGCAACCGCATTTGCAAAAAACTCGCCGACGTGAGAAAATCCGGCGAAATAGCTTATCTCCGACCCGACGGAAAAGCTCAGGTGACGGTGGAATACGCCGACGGCGTACCCGTGCGAGTGGCTACGGTGGTATTGAGCACCCAGCACGACCCCGACGTCAGTATCGAGACTTTGCGAAATGATATGAAGAAAAAAGTCATCGAAAAAGTCATCGACAAAAAATATCTGGACAAGGATACCGAGTTTTACATCAATCCCACCGGCAGGTTCGTGGTGGGCGGTCCCAAAGGCGACAGCGGACTTACGGGCAGAAAAATAATAGTCGACACCTACGGCGGATACGTTCCCCACGGCGGCGGAGCGTTTTCGGGAAAGGACCCCACCAAAGTGGACAGAAGTGCGACTTATTATCTCAGATATGCCGCCAAGAATCTCGTTGCGGCGGGACTGTGCAAGAAATGCGAAATAGTGGTGTCCTACGCCATAGGGAAAGCCAATCCCGTGGCTATCGACGTCAACACCTTCGGAACGGGCGTCAAGAGCGACAAGGAACTGGAAGTCATCGTCGCAAAGGAATTCGATTTCCGTCCGATGGCGATCATTGCGCAACTGGGCTTAAACGCTCCCGTTTATTCCGATACCGCAACCTACGGACATTTCGGAAAACCTGCTTACAGCTGGGAACGGACCGATAAAGCGGAAAAACTGAAAAAATATCTGTAATAAATGAAATTTAAGGGGAAAGTCATAGACGTAATTTACGTCAACGAGGAGACGGGTTATACCGTTTTAACTTTCGATACCGACACCGATTTTTTTACCGCTGTCGGTATTTTTCCCATTGTGACCGAAGGAGAATGGCTGGAACTCAGCGGTGAATTCAAACCCAATCAGCGTTTCGGGGAACAGTTCGTGGTGGAGGAAGTTATATACGCCCGCCCCGACGACAGAGAAGGGATATATAAATACCTTTCGGGGGGACTTTTCAAGGGCGTGGGCGAAAAGACCGCCCGTCTCATAGTGGATCATTTCGGATTGCGGACGCTGGAAATTCTGGAAGAACGTCCCTCCGAACTGAAAAAAATTCCCGGGATAGGGGACAAAAAGCTGTACGATATCATAGAGTCCTACAAAGCCACCCGAAAGATGAAAGACTCCATACTTTTCCTGCAAAAATACGGCATAACGATGGGACTTGCGCTTAAAATTTACCGTAGGTACGAGGAAGCGACTATTTCCGTGGTCAGCGAAAATCCCTATATCCTGGTGGAAGAAGTGGAAGGGATAGGATTTATAACCGCCGACAAGATAGCCAACGCCATGGGCATAGACAAACACAGTCCCTTCCGCATAAGGGCGGGGATATTCTACGCCTTGAGCGAAGCGGCGGGTAAAGGCGGACACACCTGTCTGCCCGAAAATATTTTGGCGGAATCCGCTGCGAAGATCCTCGGGGTGGAGGAGGCGGAAGTTTGCGAGGTCCTCAACGAAGCGGCGGGTTTAAGAAAAATCGCCACGCCCGACGGGGAAATGATCGCCACGGAACTTAATTACAGGGTGGAGAACGCCATCGCCACCAAACTCATTTTATTGAAAAAAACCGTGGAAAAATGGGATATAGACGTCAAAAAAGCGCTTTCCGACTACGAGAAAAGCTCGGTCATCGAATTGCACGAAAATCAGCGGACGGCGATAAAAAGCGTGTTCTCGGAGGGTGTGACGGTGATAACCGGCGGACCGGGGACGGGCAAGACCACCATTATAAAAGCCATAGTGAATATCGCTTCGCAAAGGGGTAAAAAGACGGTCCTGTGCGCTCCGACGGGACGGGCGAGCAAGCGTATGACCGAAATGACCGGTGCGGAAGCGAAAACCATTCACCGTCTGTTGGGCGTTTCCTTCGGGGAACAGAAATTCGAACGGAACGAAATCAACCCTCTGGAAGCGGACATAGTCATAGTGGACGAGATCAGTATGACGGACATTTACGTTTTTTACGCCTTACTGAAAGCCCTTCCGCAGGGGTCGAGACTGGTGCTTGTAGGGGATAAGGACCAGCTGCCCAGCGTGTCCTGCGGAAACGTGTTAAGCGACGTCATATCGAGCGGAGAGATAAGGACGGTTTTTCTGACCGAAATATACAGGCAGGAAGGGGACAGCCTTATCGTCGCCAACGCCCACCGCATCAACAGGGGCGAAATGCCCGTCACCGACAACAAGACGGACTTCTTCATTACGTACAAAAATAACCATTCGGATATCGTAAACACCGTTATCGGTATGCTAAAGACCCGTATTCCGAATTTTACGGGCTTGACGAGCAACGATATCCAGGTGCTTACTCCGGTCAAGAGGGGGATAGTGGGCGTGGAAAATCTGAACCTCAGGATCCAGGCGGAACTCAATCCGTCGGACGAGGAGTATCTCAAAAACGGCTTCCCTTACAGGAAGGGCGACAAGGTTATGCAGAACGTGAACGACTACGAACTCAAATGGGAAAAGCCCGACGGCGAAAGCGGCACGGGAGTTTTCAACGGAGAACCGGGGTATGTAACCAAGGTGACCAAAGACGGGGTGGAAGTGGAGTTCGACGACGAGAGGAAGGTTTTTTACGGGGCGGCGAGCATGGAGGAGCTGATACCGGCTTATTGTATCAGCGTACATAAGTCGCAAGGGTGCGAATTTCCCGTGGTGATTTTAGCTTTAAGCGGAGCCAATTTTATGATAATGACCCGCAATCTTTTATACACGGCGGTGACGAGAGCAAAAAAAATGGTGGTTATCGTCGGGGAAGAGGGGTGCATAAAGAGAATGGTCGGTAACGACTACACCGCCAAAAGATACTCCCTTCTGAAAGAATTTTTACTGCGTAACAAAAGCAAAGTGGAACTTTTATGGGGAAATTCCGATTAAAACTTAAGAAGTTTTCCGACAAACTGTTGAATTTACTCTATCCGAAAGGACTTACCTGTAATTTTTGCGGGAAGGAACTCGACGACGAGGAAAGGGATAATTCCCTTTGTAAAGACTGTCGGGGAAAACTCCGCATACCCCGATTCGATACGGTTATTTGCGAAGGCGTGGAGACGAGCGGTTGTTTTCTTTACGACGACGTGGCAAGGTATTACGTTTTGAGCTACAAGGATTCCGCAAAGCCTTTCCTTGCCGAATATATGGCGAAATTTATGTACGAAAAATTCCTGGAAAAGAAAATCGAAGCCGATAAAGTCTGTTTCGTGCCGTCCTCCGACAAGAAAACTTCGTTAAGAGGTTACGACGCAATGAGGTGCGTTGCCGAAGAGTTCTGCCGCCTCTCCGATCTTCCTTTGAGCGACGTACTTTTCCGTAAAGAGGGGAAAGATCAGACAGAAGTTCCGTCGGAAGAACGGAAAGACAACGTAAAAGACAAATTTCTTTCGAGAGGTCCCGTCGAAGGAACGATACTTCTTCTCGACGACGTCGTCACTACCGGAGCTACGATAGGAGAGTGTGCCGAGACCCTCTGTAAGCACGGAGCGGAGAAAGTTTACGCTTTGACCTTCGCTTTCGCCGGAGGTTTCGGCGGGAATTAGTAATCGTCTTTCCCAAAAAAGCCAAACCGATTGAAAAACTCCGTTAATTATGTTATTATAGATAAATAAATTATTATACGCTTATTTAAGCGAGCGGAGAAGAAAAAATGTACGACCCGAAAGCGGAAACGATGTCCAGGGCGGAAATCGCCGATCTGCAACTTGCCAAATTAAAACACATAGTCAATTACGCTTACGAAAACGTAAAAATGTATCGGGATAAATTCGACGCCATAGGGCTGAGACCCGAGCATATCGTGACTTTGAAAGATATCGAAAAAATCCCCTATACCACGAAAGATGACCTGAGAGAAAATTATCCCTTCGGGCTTTTTGCCGTTCCGATGAAGAAAATCATCCGTCTGCACGCTTCCAGCGGCACCACGGGAAAACCCATAGTGGGCGGTTATACGAGAAGAGACCTCGACAACTGGGCCACCTGCATAGCGAGGGTATTGTCCATGGCGGGAGCTACCGACGAGGACATTATCCAGGTGAGTTTCGGTTACGGGTTGTTCACCGGCGGTTTCGGATTGCACTACGGTATCGAAAAATTAGGCGCAACGGTGGTTCCCGTTTCCAGCGGCAACACCGACCGCCAGCTTATGCTGATGAAAGACTTCGGGGTGACCGCTTTGGTGGCGACGCCGAGCTATGCGATGTATCTTGCCGAAAAAGCCAAACAAACGGGAATAATAGACGACCTCAAACTCCGTATGACCATAATGGGTGCGGAGGCTTCCACCAAGGAAATGCACGACGCTTTACGGAATATCTGGGGAGTTTTTCCCACCGAAAACTACGGACTTACCGAAGTGGGCGGTCCCGGCGTCAGCGGCGAATGCAGAGAAAAGTGCGGTATGCACATCAACGAGGACTTCTTCTATCCCGAAATAGTCAATATCGAACAGAATAAAGTTCTGCCCGAGGGCGAATACGGCGAAATGCTCCTTACCACGCTCGACAAGGAAGGTATGCCCATATTGCGTTACCGCACCAAGGATATCACGGCTTTGGATTACAGCCCCTGCAAATGCGGCAGGACGACGGCGAGAATGGCCCGTATCATAGGGCGTACCGACGATATGATGATAATAAGGGGCGTCAACGTATTCCCCAGTCAGATAGAGGGCGTTATAATGTCCATTCCCGAACTCGGCAACAACTACGAAATTATCGTGGACAGAGTAAACTATATGGACACCATAGAAGTCAGGGTAGAAGTGGGCGACGGAGCCTTGCTCACCAATTACGCCAATTTGGAAAACCTCGTGGAAAAGACCAAAGCCAAATTGAAGTCGGTGGTCCAGCTCGACGTCAAAGTCAAGCTCGTAGAGCCGTTTTCCATTAAACGAGGGGAAGGAAAAGTCAAGAGAGTAACCGACAAAAGAAAGATTTTCGATATAAAGGAGTAAAAATGAAAAAATTACTGTTGGGAGATTTTGCGGTGGCGAGAGGAGCATACGAAGCCGGAGTCAGAGTGGCTACGGCGTATCCCGGAACGCCCAGCACCGAAATTACCGAAGAACTCAGCCGTTATGAGGAAGTTTATTCCGAGTGGTCGCCGAACGAAAAGGTGGCGTTGGAAGTGGGCTTCGGGGCGAGTTTAGCCGGGGCGAGGACAATAGTCAGTATGAAACACGTCGGACTCAACGTGGCGGCGGATCCGCTTTATACGGCGGCTTACACCGGCGTGAACGCCGGACTCGTGGTGGCGGTAGCCGACGATCCGTCTATGTTCAGCAGTCAGAACGAACAGGATACCCGTCTTATCGCAAGGGCGGCCAACGTCCCCGTACTGGAACCGTCGGACAGCGCCGAAGCCAAGGAGTTCACCGAGAAAGCGTTCCTTTTGAGCGAAACGTACGACACGCCGGTTATATTGCGGTTGACTACCAGAGTGGCTCATTCGCAGGGGTTGGTGGAACTCGGAGAAAGAAAGGAAGTTCCGCTCAAACCTTACCTTAAGGATATCCCAAAATACGTTATGATGCCGGCTAACGCCAAAAAGCGTCACGTCGTGGTGGAGGAAAGGCTCAACAAACTCTGTGCCGACAGTAACTCCTGTCCCGTAAACCGTATAGAAAAAGGCTCTTCCGACCTCGGGATAATCTGTGCCGGAGGCGTTTACCAGTACGTCAAGGAAGCGTTGCCCGAAGCAAGCGTTCTTAAACTCGGAATGGTTTATCCGTTGCCGTACGAGATGATAGCTGATTTCGTAAAAAGCGTAAAACGGTGTATCGTAATAGAGGAACTGGAACCCCATATCGAGACTTTGATTAAAAGTAAGGGTATCGCCGTGGAAGGAAAGAACCTGTTTTCGATACAGGGAGAGTTCTCGGTCAACCTGATAAGGGAAAAGGTGCTCGGCAAAAAGACCGAAGCCGTTGCGGCGGAAATTCCCGCACGTCCTCCCGTGCTTTGCGCAGGTTGTCCGCACAGGGGCGTTTTCTATACCCTCAAGAAACTGAAACTCAACGTAATGGGAGATATAGGTTGTTACACTCTCGGCGCGGTACCGCCGTTAGGCAGTATCGACAGCGTGCTTTGCATGGGCGCAAGTATCGGTATGGCTATAGGTTTCGATAAAGCGAATCCCGATTTTGCCAAGAACACGGTGGCGGTCATAGGCGACTCCACATTTATTCACAGCGGAATTACCGGGCTTGTGGACGCCGTTTACAACAAAGCCGACGCTACGATCATCATCGTGGACAACTCCACCACGGGTATGACGGGTCATCAGAACCACCCCGCAACGGGCAAAACCATCAAAAACGAACAAACCTACGCTCTCAATCTCGAGGAACTGTGCCGTGCCACCGGAGTAAAAAGCGTGGACGTGGTGGACCCGTACGAACTGGATAAATTCGAACAGACGGTGCGCAAGGCTTTAAGCGAAAGCGGAGTGAAGGTGATAATCGCCCGTAGGCCTTGCGTGCTTCTGACCAAAAAACTTTACAAAGGTTTCGAGATAACCGACGCTTGCAAGAATTGCAAGGCTTGTCTGAAACTCGGGTGTCCGGCTATCGTAAACACCGAACACGGAATGACTATAGACGCATCTCTCTGTACCGAATGCGGACTTTGCCAGAGCGTGTGCAAATTCGGGGCGATAAAGGCGAAATAGGAGGTATTTTATGGATATACTTATAGCGGGCGTAGGCGGACAGGGCACGCTCCTTGCCAGCAGAGTTTTGGGAAAATACGCCCTGAAAAAAAATCTCGACGTCAAACTCAGCGAAGTTCACGGAATGGCTCAGAGAGGGGGCAGCGTAATAACTTTCGTCCGTTTCGGCGAAAAGGTAAATTCTCCTATAATCGACGAAAAGGGAGCGGATATTATCCTTGCTTTCGAAAAGCTGGAAGCCTTGAGGTACGCTCATTATCTTGCCGACGGCGGAAAGATCATTTATTCCACGCAGGAGATAATGCCCATGCCGGTTGTTACGGGAGCGGCAAAATATCCCGACGACATCGAAAGTCGTTTACCGAACGCCGTGGGTATCGACGCTATGGACAAGGCGTTGAAAGCCGGGAACGCCAAAGCCGCCAACTCGGTGATGCTGGGGGCGTTGACGACTATTATGGGGTTGGATAAAGCCGTTATGGAAGAAGCGTTGAAGGAGTCAGTCCCCGAAAAACTCGTCGAACTCAATCTGAAAGCCTTCGAATACGGTTGCGAGAAGTGATTTAAGCACGGAAACAAAAAACAATATTTTTTTAACGGAGATAAAAGAGGAAAGTATGAAAAGCAGAGTAAAAGACTACATTTATTCACCGCAGTACGAGTGTCTCAGCCGCAGCGAAATGCAGGCTTTGCAGAGCGAAAGGCTGGTCAAGCTCGTCAAGAGAGTTTACGACAACGTGGCAGTCTACAGGGCGAAAATGGACGCAATCAAGCTCAAGCCCGAAGACATCAGGAGCGTGGACGACCTTTACAAACTGCCGTTTACCACCAAGCAGGACCTGCGAAACAATTATCCTTTCGGAATGCTTTGCGCCCCCAAGGAAGAGATAGTCAGATTGCATGCGTCCAGCGGCACCACGGGAAAACTTACGGTGGTGGGGTATTCGCAAAACGACCTCGACGTGTGGGCGGAATGCGTCTGCCGCGCGTTGGGAATGGCGGGCGTTACCAAGGAAGACACCGTGCACGTTGCGTACGGATACGGACTGTTCACGGGAGGCCTCGGACTTCACGACGGCGCCACCAAAATGGGCGCGACGGTAGTGCCTGCCTCCAGCGGAAACACCAAACGTCAACTTTCCCTACTCAGGGATTTCGGAGCGACTGCGATAGCCTGTACGCCGTCTTACGCCATTTACCTCGGTACCGAAATGGAAAACAACGGGATTTCGGTGGACGAACTCAGCCTGAAGGTAGGTATTTTCGGAGCGGAACCCTGGTCGGACAATATGCGTAAGGAGATAGAGAGGACGCTCAACATCGACGCACTCGACATTTACGGACTGAGCGAGATTTCCGGACCGGGCGTGGCTATGGAATGTATGGCGAAAAACGGGTCTCACGTTCAGGAAGACCATTTTATCCCCGAAATAGTGGATCCCGTGACCTTACAACCTCTGCCTTACGGCGAGAAAGGGGAGCTGGTATTCACTACCATCACCAAGACCGGACAGCCGCTCATCCGCTATCGTACCAGGGACATCACTTCCCTGAACGCCGAGAAGTGTTCCTGCGGCAGGACGACGGTCAGAATGAACAAAGTTTTGGGACGTAACGACGATATGCTCATTATCAGAGGCGTCAACGTCTTCCCCAGCCAGATAGAGGCTGCCATTATGAACGTGAGCGGAGTGGCTCCGCATTATATGATATACGTCGACAGAGTAGACAACCTCGACGTTATGGAAATTCACGTGGAAGTCAACGAGAGTATTTCCAGCGACACCGTGGGAAGCCTGGAAGCGTTACGGAAGAAGATAGAGAGCGAAATACACAGTTATCTGGGTATTTCCGCAAGAGTAAGACTGGTGGAACCGAATACCGTTCAGAGAAGCGAAGGCAAAGCGGTAAGAGTTATCGACAAACGTAAAATATGATCAGATAAAGGAGGTCAATATGCTGGTTAAACAACTTTCGGTTTTTATGGAGAACAAACCCGGTCGGCTTTATAAACTGACCAACGCCCTGGGCAAAGAAGGACTCGATTTCGTTACGCTCTCCATAGCGGATACGAAAGATTACGGGATAGTGAGATTCATTGCCAGAGACAACGACAAAGCCTACGAGGTATTGAAAAACGCAGGATTTGCCGTGGAGCAGACTTCCCTTATCGGGGTGGAAGTTCCCGACGTCCCGAACGCCCTTGCCGAAGTCATCGGGCTGCTGGAAAAGGAGGATATCAATATCGAATACCTCTATTCCTTCGTCCTCACCAACTACAACACCGCAAAAATTCTTCTCAAAGTCGAGGATACCGACAAAGCGATCAAGCTTTTCGAAAGTAAGGGAATAAAGCTTTTGAGCGAAAAGATTCTTTGAGATTTTTGCCCGAAAGAGAATAAAACGGCTCCCGAAAGGAAGCCGTTTTTTTTAGTTTTTATCGGCGAAGAGTTATTGCTCTGCCGGGGTCTCTTCGGAGGAAGGACTCGGCGTAGTCGACGCCGTGAATTTCTCGGGGAAGAGAGTTGCGAGGAATTCCTTATCCGGCGTGCAGGACCTGAAGATCAAGCTGAATACGGGGGTCACTATAAAGGACGCCGCCATACAGACCACGCCTATGAAAGGACTGCGTCCTATACCGGCTTTCAGAACTTTCCCGAAAGAGGCGCCCGGAGCGTCGTGCAGTCCGAGAGTTATTATCATTATTATCGTAATGAGTACGGTGGTTATTATGGAGGCGTAAGCGCCCGCCTTGTTTATTTTTTTGGAATAAAGCCCTAAGACGTAAGGTCCGATGAAACAGCCTGCGAGAAGTCCCCAGCTCAAACTCATCATGGTGACTATGGCGTCTATTTCGACTATGGCGAGCACAGCGCTCACCGCCACGAACACCAGGCACAGCACCCTCATCAGAATGGTCACGTTACTTTCGGGAGCTTGCTTTTTGATATACCCTTTATAAAAATCCACGCTCACGGTGGAGGCGGAGGAAAGGGAAAGGGAAGCGAGAGTGGACATGCTCGCAGAAAACAGCAATACTAAAATCAGTCCGAGCAAAGCCGGAGTGAGGTTGGAGGTGAGCATTTCGGGAACCAGTCTGTCGAAATTACCTCCGAGATCGTTGACGAAAGTTTCTTTACTTACGAAAAGGGTAACCAAACTACCGATAAAGTATGCCCCTCCGCCCACTATCAGAGCAAACACCGTACTTATCACGGCGCCCTTTTTAATGGCGTCGTCGTCCTTGACGGCGTAAAATTTATGTACCGACTGCGGAAGTCCCCAGATCCCGAGCGAGGTCAGGAGAACGAGTATCACCACGTTGAACGCCGCCGAATCCATAAAGGATTTTCCTTCGGGAACGGCTCCGGAAGGGATAAGCCCCAGTCCGTTTTGCATAAGGGCGGAAAGCCCTTCCCCCCAGTTGACTTCTTCGGCGGAAAGCAGAGTAAAGACGCAGACCAAAATTCCGATTATCATTATGATACCCTGAATAAAATCGGTAATGGAGGTGGCGAAATAGCCGCCCAGGAACAGATAGACTGCGGTCACCACGGCGAGTATGAGGATACACCAGACGGTATCGAGCCCGATGACCTTGGAAAAGATATAGCCCAGTCCCTGATAGACCGAGGAAGAATAGGGCAGCAGGAAAATAAATATAAGCAGGGAACTCAACAGTTTTATGTGTCCCGAGCGGTAGCGTTTTTCGAAAAATTCCGGCATGGTGCGAGCCTGGAGGGCGGTCGTCATGAATTTGGTGCGTTTAGCGAGGAGCAGCCAGGCGGCAAGCGTTCCTATGAGCATATTGCCTATCCCTATCCATACCGCCGCCAGTCCGAAATTCCAACCGAATTTTCCGGCGTAACCTATGAACACGACCGCACTGAAGTAAGTGGCTCCGTAAGCGAATGCGCTGAGCCACCCGCCCACTCCTTTGCTTGCGAACATAAAGTCGTTCAGGGATTTACTTTTTTTGGCGGTAAAGAGCGCCACCACGATCAACACGGCAAGATAAAGAGCGAATATTATGTATTGCGCAACGCCGTTAGCAGAAAGTAAATTCAACATTTTTTCTCCTTTTTTTCGGTGAAACGGTCTGCTTTCAGAATATTACAATTTTAATACATAAAAGAATATTTTGCAAGAAAAAACGCTGATTTTTATGCATATTATCGAAAACCGTATTGACAAGGAATATTGTATCATATATAATAATAAAATAAAATTAAATATAATTTAGGGGCGTATTATGTTTCAGAACGAAGTGAAAGAAATCCGCAGACTTCTCGACAAAGAAGGGAATATTTCCGAAGCGGGATTTGCAAAAAAACTCAATTGGGAATACAACAGGGCAGATATTACCGCCCGACCCTGCCGCATTAAGGAGTGGGATTATTATTACATAGGCAACGACGAATGCGCTCTCTGTCTCACTATGGCAGATATGGGGTATATCGGAGCTTTGAGCGCCACGGTTATGGATTTTACCGAGCCGAGTCAGATTACCAAAAGCGCGGTTTGTTTTTTCCCGATGGGTTCGTTCAGAATGCCTTACACTTCGATTGCCGGAGATTGTTCCCGAAAAATCGGTAAAGTGGAAATGACTTTTATAAACGACGGCTTCACCCGTCGGCTTTACGGAAAATATCCCAAATTCGGCAACGCCGGCGAAACTCTTTCTTTCAACGTGACCTTGACGGATTTTCCCGAAGAAAGCATGGTCATCGCCACGCCTTTTGCAAAAAAAGGTTATTTTTACTATAATCAGAAAATCAACTGTATGACCGCCGACGGAAGTTTTTCGCTGGGCGACAAGGAGTATTCCCTGGCGAAAGAAAAGAAGACTCTCGCCACCCTCGACTGGGGCAGAGGAGTCTGGACCTACGACAATACCTGGTACTGGGGCAGTCTGCAGACCGTCCTTCCCGACGGGAAAAAGTTCGGGTTCAACATAGGTTACGGCTTCGGGTGCAACGATCAAGCCACCGAAAATATGCTCTTTTACGAGGGCAAAAGCCATAAATTGGACGAAGTGACTTTCCATATTCCCCAAAAGAACGGAAAGGACGACTTTATGTCGCCGTGGGTTTTCACTTCCTCCGACGAAAGATTCGAAATGCAATTCGAGCCGATTATCGACAGATATGCGCCTTTCGATCTGAAACTGTTCGCTATGATACCTCATCAGGTATTCGGATATTTCAGCGGGACCGCCGTCCTCGACGACGGGCAGAAAATAGTATTGACGAGGACGTTGGGATTTGCGGAAAAAGTGCGGAACAAGTGGTGACGATTTTGCAATAATCCTCGGGAAATACCTGCTCGACGACGGCAGTATCGACGTGGAATTGCGTGAAAGACTCAAAAAAGGGGAGGAGCTTTACCGTAAGGGAGTTTGTTCCCGCATTATCGTGAGCGGAGGAGAGGCCAACGGTAAAGCCG
Source organism: uncultured Christensenella sp. (assembly GCA_949285605.1). GTDB lineage: Bacteria > Bacillota > Clostridia > Christensenellales > DTU072 > CAG-1782. The sequence goes on along the minus strand of CASDZI010000005.1, from coordinate 24,155 downwards.
GCAGAAGCGAAGCCGCCGCCATGAAAGAGTTCCTTACGGACAACGGGATCCCCCGAGAAGTCATAATAACCGAAGAAAAATCCCGCAACACCTACGAAAACGCACGGGAATGCGCCTCCATCCTCGCCAAAGAAAACTATAACCGTCTGTATCTGGTTTCCAGCGCAAAACATCTTTACAGGTCGTATTGCAATCCGTACCGGTTTTTCAGGTGGCTGTTCAAATTACCGGTCAAAAACGCTCCCGCCTGCGACTGTAATCTGTCTTACGTCGATTTTACCGAAGGCAGACCGAATTGCGTGGTTTTCTTTTCCAAGAAAGCGAAACTGAATCAATATCTTTCCCTTCATTCCGATTGCAACGTGTTCGCCAAGAAGAAGGGCGGAATTTTGAGAGAGGGATTTTTTCCCTATTTCGTGGGGAACGGAATAGGAGAGAGAGGGGAAAAATTCGTGGAAAAAATCGAAAACTCGTACGGCAAAGTGAATATTGTCGCAGTAATATAAACACAACGGAGGACAAATGGCACGCATCGAACTTCTGGAAGCGAAAAAAGTGGTCAACGACGGACTTAAACCCGAATTCAAAGACGGATATTCGGTCTTTACCAAGCAACCCGGGAAAGACTTCCGCATATTGCAGCTGACCGATTTACATTTCGGGAGAGGCTTTTTGAGCATAAAGAAAGACAAACTCGCCCACAACGCCGTGGTTACGCTCGTGGAGAGAGTAAAACCCGATTTCATCATACTTACCGGCGACAACATCTATCCCATACCGATTTTTTCGGGGACGATAAACAATATGAAGGAGTCAAAATACGTCGGGAACCTGATGGAAAAATTCGGCATACCCTGGACGATGACCTTCGGCAATCACGATACCGAGCCGTTTGCCACTCATACGAGGAAAGAACTTCTCGAGTACTATTCCTCCCTCGACAACTGCCTTTTAACAGACGGCGCGCCCGGAGTTTACGGCACGGGCAACCACATCGTAAAAATCGATTCTCCCGAAGGCAAGACGGAGATGGCTCTCGTTATGCTGGACAGCAATATGTATCTTAAGAAGTCGTTTTTCTCCACTTTCGACAACGTCCACGACGACCAGATAGCCTGGTATATAGAGGAAATCAAGAAAATGGACGGTTATACCGATCCCGTACCCAGTCTGGCGTTTATGCATATGCCGCCCAAAGAATATCAGGACGCCTGGGCGAAACTGAAAATGGGTAAGACCGACGAAGTGACTTATCACTGCGGAACCATTGCCGAAATCAACGACCACGTAGGTTTCTCCCGTCGTAAAAAAGGAAATTTCTTCGAAGAAATGGTTAAGTTCGGCAGTTGTAAAGGTATATTCTGCGGACACGACCACCTGAACAATATTTCCATGACCTATAAAGGGATAAGGCTTACTTACGGAATGGCGATAGATTATCTCGCTTACCCCGGTATCAAGAAAAAATACACAAACCGAGGCGGAACGCTGATAACGATAGGCGACAACGGTACTTTCGACGTGGCGTTGGAACCGCTCACCACCCCGGTGGAAATTTACGAATAAGTAAGGACGAAGAACCTTTCCCGGATATTCCGTTTATTACGGGTATCCGTTTTTTTATCGGTTTTTAACTACTCTTTTTCCGTTAAAGGCGTCGCTTCGGTTGCGTTAACGAAGAATCGGGAGTAAAATATAGATATTAGTCGGTACACCGACTGAGAGGTGAATTATGCTCAAAGAATTGGGTAAAAATATAGGGAAATATAAGAAATTAGCTATTCTTACGCCGCTTCTGGTAGTGTGTGAAGTCGCCATAGAAGTAAGTATTCCTTTCGTCATAAGCAAGCTCATCGACGTCGGCATAGAAGGCGACGGAGGCGTTTCTTATGTGGTAAAAATGGGACTTATAATGCTTGCGATGGCGTTTACCAGTCTTTGTTTCGGAGGACTTGCCGGACGCACGAGCGCGGTGGCTGGCGTGGGTTTTGCCAAAAATTTGCGTAATGCGCTTTTTTCCAAAGTACAGGATTATTCTTTTGCCAACATAGACAAGTTTTCCACTCCGTCGCTGATAACCAGACTTACTACCGACGTTACCAACGTGCAGAACGCATTTATGATGATGATGCGTATAATGGTTCGGTCTCCCGTCATGCTTATATGCGCGACGGCTTTCGCTATCGGAATAAACTGGGAACTGGCTTTGATTTTTCTTGTGGCTATACCTGTATTGGGAGGCGCTATAGCCTTATTTTCCGCTTTGGCATATCCGAGATTTATCCGTATGCTGAAAAAATACGACCTCATCAACGCCAGCGTTCAGGAAGACCTCGCAGGCATAAGGGTGGTCAAAACTTTCGTAAGGGAAAATCACGAAAGCGAGAAATTCCGTAAGTCTGCCGAAGAACTCCGCAGAGCGCAGATCAAAGCCGAGAAACTTATTTCGGTAGCCATGCCTTTAATGATGCTGGTGGTATATTCCTGTATTATTCTGATAATATATCTCGGCGGCACGTCCATAATCGGCGGCAGTATGACGGTAGGGGAGCTGACCAGTTTCTTGACGTACGTCATGCAGATAATGATGAGCCTTATGATGCTGGCGATGGTTTTCGTAATGTTACTTTTATCCAAAGCGTCGGCTCAGAGAATAGTGGAAGTATTCCGTGAACAGCCCGACATAGCCGATCCGGAAAATCCCGTTATGACTGCGCCGAAAGACGGTTCGATAGAATTCAAGGACGTGACTTTCTGTTACCGCAACAGCGAGAACGCGGCGTTGAAAGACGTTAATCTAAGGATAGAGAGCGGAGAAACGGTAGGCGTCCTCGGCGGTACGGGTTCGGCGAAAAGCACTTTGGTACAGCTTATTCCGAGACTTTACGACGCCACGAAGGGAGAAGTCCTCGTGGGCGGCAGGAACGTAAAGGAGTACGATCTGAAAGTCCTGCGTGACGCAGTGGCAATGGTCTTGCAGAAAAACGTCCTCTTCTCGGGTACCATCAAAGAGAATTTGCTGTGGGGCAACGAGCACGCCACCGACGAAGAGATCGAGCAGGCCTGCCGCACGGCTTGCGCATACGACTTCGTCAACGACTTCCCCGACAAGTTCGATACCGACCTCGGACAGGGCGGCGTCAACGTCTCGGGCGGACAAAAACAGCGTCTTTGCATAGCGAGGGCGTTATTGAAAAAGCCTCTCGTAATGATCCTTGACGACTCCACCAGCGCCGTGGATACGGCTACCGACCGTAGCATAAGGACGGCTCTGAAAGAAAATCTCAAGGGAATGACCACCATAATAATCGCTCAGAGGATAGCCTCGGTCATGGAAGCCGATAAGATAATCGTCCTCGATAACGGAGAGATCAACGCCGTGGGCACACACGAAGATTTGCTGGCAAATAACGAGATTTACCGTGAAGTTTACTATTCGCAAATGAATAAGGAGGAGGAATAATCATGAGAGCCAAAAGAACTTCCCTTCCTACTTTCAAGAGACTTCTGAAAGAACTTAAACCTTACAAGTGGGCTTTGGCGGCGGTTTTGGTGTGTATAATAACCAGCGCCGCAGTAAACGTGCTGGGCACTATGTATATCAAAATAGCCCTCGACAGCTACATCGAACCTTTACAGGGGCTGAAAGATCCCGATCTGACGCCGTTTTTTGCTTCCCTCGGCATAATGGCGGCGATCTACCTGACGGGTATACTTTGCTCCTTCGCTTACACGAGGATAATGGTTTACGTAACGAGCGGAACGCTTTACAATATCCGTACCAAACTGTTCGACCATTTGCAGAAACTGCCCATAAAATACTACGACACCCACACCCACGGGGAACTGATGAGCCGTTTCACCAACGATACCGATACGTTGAGGGAAATGATCTCCAACGCCTTACCGCAGCTTATAAACTCTTCGGTCACGGTCATAGGCGTGGTCGTTGCGATGCTGGTGTTAAGTCCCATACTGACCTTGCTGGTGTTTGCGATAATTGCGGTAATGGTGGTATTCGTGGCAAAACTCGGCGGAGTGAGCGGACGGTATTTCGTCAAGCAACAAAAATCCCTCGGCGACGTCAACGGCTATATCGAGGAACTTATCGAAGGGCAGAAAGTGGTGAAGGTGTTTTGCCACGAGGAAAAGACCAAGGAAAGGTTCTTTGAAATAAACGACGTCCTTTGTTCCAACGCTACCACAGCCAACACCTGCGCCAACATTCTGATGCCTATTATGGGCAATATGAGTTATATAATGTACGTCCTGGTGGCTTTGGTGGGGTCGCTTCTTATTATGCACCCCGAGCTGTCGATAGCGGTGACGATAGGCACGGTGGTGGCGTTCCTGCAATATACCCGTACCGTTTCGCAACCGATAACGCAGATAAGTATGCAATTCAATAATGTGCTTCTCGCTTTGGCGGGAGCGGAGAGGATATTCAAGATACTGGACGAACCGGAAGAAGTGGACGAAGGGTACGTCACGCTGGTGAATATCGAAAAGGACGGGGACGAGATAAAGGAAAGCGATCTCCGCACGGGAATGTGGGCGTGGAAACATCCGCATAAAGCCGACGGGACGGTAACTTATACCGAACTTAAAGGAAAGGTCACTTTCGACAACGTGACTTTCGGATACGAACCGGACAAGATAGTACTCGACGGGATAACGCTTTACGCTAAAGCGGGACAGAAAGTAGCTTTCGTCGGTTCCACGGGAGCGGGCAAAACCACGATAACCAACCTTATCAACCGTTTTTACGACGTGCCCGACGGGAAGATAAGATACGACGACATCAATATAAACAAGATAAAGAAAGCCGACCTCAGGCGGTCTCTCGGAATGGTCTTGCAGGACACCAACCTCTTTACGGGAACGGTCATGGACAATATCCGTTACGGCAAACTGGACGCTACCGACGAAGAGTGCATAGCCGCCGCACGGCTGGCGAACGCTCATTCCTTCATAACCCGTCTGCCCGAAGGGTATCAGACCATGCTTACCGGTAACGGCGCCAATCTGAGCCAGGGACAAAGACAGCTATTGAGCATAGCCAGAGCCGCCGTAGCCGATCCGCCCGTCCTTATTCTGGACGAAGCGACCTCTTCCATAGATACCCGTACCGAAAAACTGATAGAGGACGGAATGGACAAACTCATGCAGGGCAGGACGGTATTCGTCATAGCGCACCGTCTTTCCACCGTCAAGAACAGTTCCGCCATAATGGTACTGGAACACGGCAAGATAATCGAAAGAGGTACCCACGAGCAGCTTATCGAAAAGAAAGGCAAGTACTACGAACTCTACAAAGGCCTCGCCGAACTGTCCTAAAAAAACACAAACGCTCCGCTTTACGGCGGAGCGTTATTTTTAATCCGTAAGGATATCAATTTCAAATTTGACGAAGGGAAAAGCGGAAACGAAATTAAGTAATTCCTTTATGTCTGTTGATTATTGCGGGTGTGACCAAGTCGATAAAGTTTTCTACGGAAGTTTCTTCTATTGTCGGGTCTGTAGGATCAAATTTTTTGGGATCATACGATTCAATCAACACAAAGGCGTAATTTACGTTTTCTAATTCGAAAGTTAAAGCTAAATAATATAAATAGTTTTCCGTTTTCTCTTCAGGAATGATATTCGTTCCCAATCGGCAATCGATATTATCCACGGTTAAATTTGTATCGAAATCCGTTACCCCCGTATTCGGTTGACGAGGGTTTGTCATAGACAAGACATACAATTCGACAGGTTCGACAGATTCCGAGTGCTGAATCGGCATAAAAAATATTGCGTATCCGAGGGGATTAAAGCGAGAATAGTCTATTTCCGCACCGTTGTAGTCGGTTCTGATTTCTCCGTCATAGAAAAAGAAATTATCTCCTCCGTATTCGAATTCATTGCTGAAATCGTCGAAGTAGTAGAACTCGGGGTGGGTTTGTTGCAATTCTTCATAAGTGTCGAAATAACGACGAGGGCAGGGCATGTAGGAATAAAAACACGCCGAAAGGGCAACGGATAAAACGGTTACCCAAAGGACTATGAGTATTAAAAGCGACCGTTTCATAGCTGTTTTCTCCCTTTTTGATGAAATAATAATTTATTTCAGATAGATATTTTGTTCCCGTCGGCAAGTTTCATGCCGTAAACTGTCTGCGTATAAGAAAATCAGCCCTCTGATATTTTCCAAATTTTTATTCTGCCGCCGTCGGTATAAGTAATGCTGACGTTCCCTATGGTTTCGATTTCCACGTCACCGCTCACAGCCATATCTTTTGCTGAAACATAAACGGCAAAACAGCCGTTATACTCGCCATAATACTCATAAAACACATCTTCTATATCACGAGGCGTTTTCCATTGCTCGGCGTAGGTTTTTCTTATGGAATAGGAGACGGCTTCGGATATGTCGATTTCCGGGGCGGTCTGCTTGTTGTGGTATAAGTCGGCTATGCTCTGTAGATTTTCCTCGGTTATCCAGCCGTTGTCGTACGCTTCCTGCAATGAATAGAACGCTCCTTCGATATACTCCGGAGTTTCTTCCTCTTGGGTGCAGGCGCACAGAACAGCCGATAAGGAAATTACGGTTATTATTATTACGGATATTGCAAGTAAAGTTTTTTTCATTGAAATACCTCCCTATATTAAATTTTTATATAAAATAGTTATAGCACATTGGTCTCACCTCCTTTATGTCTGTTAATTATTGCGTGCGAGACCAAGTCGATAAAGTTTTGTATGAAAGGTTCTTCTATTGTAGGGTCTGTAGGATCAAATTTTTCGGGATTATACGATTCAATCAACACAAAGGCGTAATTTACGTTTTCCAATTCGAAAGTTAAAGCTAAATAATATGAATAATCCGTTTCCTCGTGAGCAGTCATATTCTTTCCAAATCGGCAATCGATATTATCCACGGTTAAATTTGTATCGAAATCCGTTACCAACGTGTTCGGTTGACGAGGGTTTGTCATAGACATAACTCTTAATGAGACAGATTCACCGGATTCCGAGGGAGTATTCATCTTATAAAAAATTATATATCCGAGGGGATTAAAGCGAGAATAGTCTATTTCCGCACCGTTGTTGTTGGTTCTGATTTTTCCGTCATAGGAAACGGAATTCAATTCGTATTCGAATTTATCGCCGAGATCGTCGAAGTAGTAGAACTCGGGGTGGGTTTGTTGCAATTCTTCATAGGTGTCGAAATAACGATGAGGGCAGGGCATGTAGGAATAAAAACACGCCGAAAGGGTGGTAACGGAAAGAATTACGATGGTCGCCAAGGTGAAGATTTTACCGTAGGTAAAAAATTGACGTTTCACTAAACACCTCCTTTATGTCTGTTGATTATTGCGGGTGTGACCATTTCCGGAAAGTCGTCTAAAGTATATTCATAATTAAAGGGTTCGTTTTCTGAAGTAGAGTTTTTTTGTGTTTGGTACAAAATTATATTGTAATAGCAATTTTCGATATTAAAGCCTATTCCCATAGTAACGGTACGGTAACCTTCATACTCTGATAATTTAGTGGCAAAGAAACATTCTATTCCGTCGATATTTATCGGATAAGATGTATCGGAATCCGCAGAGGCGACGTTCTCGGTAGAAGCGCCTTCTTTAATTTCGTGGCAATTTATCAAAAAGTAATTCTCGTTTTCCTTTTCAGGAATGTCATAATATATCGTATATGAATTAAAATGAACCTCGGAATAATCCTGGTAAGCGGTTTTTACCCATTCGTCGGAGGAAGAAAAACATGATTGTAAAGTTATTTCTATTGTAAAATCGTCAAAATAATAAAAATCGGGGAGTCTTGCTTCGAGTTCTTCCACGCTGTCATAATATATAGCAGGGCAGGGCATGTAGGAATAAAAACACGCCGAAAGGGCAACGGATAAAACGGTTACCAAAAGGACTATGGGTATTAAAAGCGACCTTTTCATAGCTGTTTTCTCCCTTTTTGATGAAATAACAAATTATTGTTTCCAAATAAGAATTTTGTTACCGTCGGTATAATGTATCGTTACTTCGCCTACGGTTACGTCCGTCATAACGTCGGGAAACTCTTCCGTTGAGGAAAACATCATTACGGCAATACAGCCATTGTACTCTCCGTAAAAGTCATAGGAAACATTATCCGCAGATGTGTTGATTTTTACGGCATAATCGTTTTTGATGGCGGTGGAAATAACTTCAGGCAAATTATTTTCTGCGGTATTTTTGGCGTTATATAGTTCAGCGACAGACTGCAAGTTCTCGGAAGAAATCCAGCCCTTGTCGTAAGCATTTTGCAAAGAGAAAAATTCGCCTTTTGCTTCTTTCCAAATTTCTATTCTACTACTACCGGTATTATAAGTAATGCTTACGTTACCTATGGTTTCGACAAACATAGAGCCATCTACAACCATATCTTTTGTTGAAACGTCTACGGCAAAGCAGCCGTTATACTCACCGTAATACTCATAAAACACATCTTCTATATCAATGGGAGTGTTCCATTCGTCGGCGAAAGTTTTCCTTATGGAATAGGAGACGGCTTCGGATATGTCGATTTCCGGAGCGGTCTGCTTGTTGTGGTATAAGTCGGCTATGCTCTGCAGATTTTCCTCGGTTATCCAGCCGTTGTCGTACGCTTCCTGCAGGGAATAGAACGCTCCTTCGATATACTCCGGAGTTTCTTCCTCTTGGGTGCAGGCGGTCAGGCAAAAAAGGACGGTAAAGGTCAAAATCACCACTAAAATGGAAATTATTTTGCGTTTCATAATGCACCTCTTTGAAAGATTTTTTTGCGATCGGCTGTTTTGTCTGCGGTAAGAAAAAGGGATAAAATTCTATATACCTTTATAACTTATATATAACATAATTCAACATTCTGTGTCAATAACGAATCGTTTTGCAAAATATCGAATTGAGCAGAGGACGGTAAAGGTCGCTTTAAGGGAGAAAAAAAGTTATATTTTCGGAACAAAAGAGTAATAACGGCACTCTTTTCCCGCATTGAAGAACTTACGGTTTTTGTCGCATTTTCTGCCGAAATATTTTTCGAACTGCGGGAAGGAAGTTATTACGTTTATCGACCAGTCGGGGATTTTTTTACAGACGTCCCCGAAAATTTTGTACAATTTTTCCACTTCCCGAGCCGAAAGGAGACGTTCGCCGTAGGGGGGATTGGTGACGATACAGCCGTATTTTTTCGCCGAACTGAATTCGCTTACGTTCCGTACCTGGAAATGAACGTAATCGCTTACGCCCGCTTGTTTTGCGTGGCATAGACTGAGTTTTATCGCAGCAGGGTCTGCATCATACCCGGCAAAGTCCAGCTTTCGCAATTTTTCGTTGTCCGCCGCTTCCTCGAGGGCGATGTTAAAGACGGTTTTATCGAATTTTTTCCAGTCGGCGTAGTGGAAGGAACGCCCCTTGCCGGGGGCTATGCCGAGAGCCATTCTTGCGGCTTCGGTAATTATCGTCCCCGAACCGCAGAAGGGATCGACGAGGGGTCTTTCTGCCGAAAAGTCCGACAAAAGCAACAGTCCGCAGGCGAGAGTTTCTTTAAGCGGCGCTTCTCCCACCAGATTGCGGTAGCCCCTTTTATGTAGCCCTGCCCCCGACGTATCGATATATACCGTGGCTTCGTCCTCGCGCAAAGCAAATTCCACCTTGCTTATCGCTCCGTTTTCGGCAAAGACGGAAGTCCGCAAGGTTTTCTTAAGACGGTCGATTATGGCTTTTTTTATGATTTTTTGACAGTCGGAGAGGGAAAGGAGTTTACTTTTTACCGTTTTTCCGTTGACGACGATACGGCTGTCCTCGGACAGATAATTTTCCCAAGGAAGCGCTTTCACCCCGTCGTAAAGAGCGTCGAAGTCGGGGCAGGGGAAAGAGCCTATCTGCAAAAAAACTCGTTCTGCGGTATGCAGAAACATATTCAGCCTTGCTACGTCGAGCGCCGTCCCCTTAAGCGTGAAGGTACCGTTAAAAGCTTTTGCGTCGGGAAAACCGAGTTTTTTAAGTTCGGATTTCGTTACGGTTTCGTTCCCGAAAGCCGTAGTTACAGCTATATCGTAACCGTCCACGGTTTATTCCCGTCCTTCGTCGGGAGTTTGGTCTTGTTCCGACTTGAAAAGTTCGGCATTAAGCTCTTCGGGATTTTCTTCGGATAAGGTCGTTTCTTCCGACAAATTTATTTCTTCTGCGGAAATTCCCGTTTCGGTGACGAGCAGAGGCGGGGTCTTCGGAAATTTCTTTTTCAATATGGGTCTTAGGGACAGAGCGAAAGCTATCGTAACTATCACTTCGCTTATCGGGAAGGAGAACCATACGCCGTTCACGCCCACCGTCATCGAGAAAATAACGGCAAGGGGAATGAGAAGAACCACCTGCCTTAACAGGCTCATTATCATACTGAGCGTGCCGTAACGCAGAGCCTGAACCATAGACGTGCAGACTATGTTGAACGCCGCAAAGACGAAACTTATGCTTATTGCCCGCAAAGCGATTATTCCAGTGGAAAGCAACGCTCCTTCGGCGTTGAAAAGTTTCATCAACAGCCCGGGAATAGCCATAAAAATTATCGTACAGAACAGCATTATCGCCGCGGCAAAAATAAAACTCCATTTGAATGCGTCCATAAAGCGTTTATAATTTTTACTGCCGTAATTGTAACTCATTATCGGCAACGCCCCTTGAGTAAGTCCGAAAACCGGCATAAACGCAAAACTCTGCAATTTGAAGTAAACTCCGAGGACGGTTATCGCCGACTCGTAGGCTTTCAGAATGAGGTTGAGGATGGTGGTGACGAACGCCGCCACGGCGTTCATGACCATAGTGGGCACGGCTATCTTCAGTATGCCCTTCACGAAAGGCGCTCGCAGACGGAAAGACTTCGTAAAGAAAATGCTTACGTCTTGCTTTTTGAAACGGAATACCAGAAGTCCTATAGCCATTGCGCAGAACTGTCCGAGGACGGTGGCTATCGCCGCCCCCAGCACTCCCCAGCCGCAGGCGAAGATAAAGATCGGATCGAACACGATATTGACTATTGCGCCGACCAGTTGGGTTATCATAGGGATACGCATATTGCCCGTAGCCTGTAAGGTACGGCTGCAGATTATGTCTATAAAACTTCCCGCAGAAAAGCAGGTGACCACGGTAAGATAGGTGGTGCCGTATTCTATGGTGACGGGATCGTCGGTGAACGCCGCTATGAACGGACGGGATAAAGTCAATCCGATAACCACGAAAACCGCAGCGGTAACCAATGCCATGAAAAGCCCTGTTTGGGCAACTAAACTTGCTTCTTCATACTTCTTTTGTCCGAGTTTTCGGGAAACGTAAGCGTTCGTTCCCACGCCGATTCCGACGGCGAAAGCCACTATTAGCTGTTGCATCGGGAAAGCGATACTCAATGCGTCCAACGCACGTTGATCGAATTGCGCCACGAATATCGAGTCCACGATGTTGTATAATGCCAAAACAAACATCGAAATCATCGCCGGGATACTCATATTGATGAGCAAAGGGACGATTTTCATATTCCGCATTTTGTCGGAAGTAAGCGAGCTTTCATTCATAATTTTTTCTTCTTGTGCCATAGTAAAAGTATTATAATATTAAAAAGATTTATTTGCAAACGAAAATCGCTCCCGTAACGGAAAATTCCTTATTCGGAAGAGGGGCGGAGTGCATATTTTACATATTGACTTAGGTTGCTTTAATATGTATAATATAAATTGTGAAAATTTTATTATTAGGAGAATTGTTTCATTATGAACATCAGTAAGCTCAGAAAGAAGCACAACCGCTACCGTTGTCTGAAAACAATTTCCTATCTGTTGGGATTTCCCCTGTTCGTTCTTTTAGTTCTGATAGGGTCTATGGCGCTGTTCGAGGGAGACGCCTATTCCGATACCAAATGGTACGGGGTACTCGTTGCCGTCGCCGTATGGGCTGTAAGCATAATTCTGCAGATAGTCATCAGTATAATCACCAAAAGCTATAACGGGCGAACGCTTTTTATGCTGATTATCACGTTGGTCTTTATGGTGGGAGGCTCGATATTCTTCGATTTTTACGCCACTAAGAAAATCGACGAAGTCGCCGCCGAATACGAAACATACGGCGTGGAAGTGGACAGTTACAAATATCAGACGGGTTGGGTCATTACCTGGACAAGCCGTGACGGCTTAGCCAATCAGTTCGTGGACGACGTCAACCGCTTCTGTGAGATTTATAACATCGAGTATAAGTCCTCCAACTTCGGGAAGGTAAACGGAGACGGCAGCAACATCACTTACGACAAGGAAGCCGACGCTTACTACAGCGAAAACGGACTTTTTGCCGACGGTTATATCTTCGGATTCAAACAGGCGGTGCAGGTTCTGATAGATTATAACGCATCCAAATTCGCCATCGAAAACGACTGGGTGGAGACCAACGCCGAGACCAAGGAAGGCAAGTACGTCGCCAACGGCAAGAACGCCGACGAGGAACTGGAAAAAGCCCTCGCCAAGGTGGACTCGAACGCCGAGTGGATTTCTTACCAGAAGACCGACGAGTATATCGCCGCATACGGTCCCGACGGCAGAGCGTACAAACATATGCTCAACATCGACCGTCTTTCCGAACTCGTGGTCAAAATCAGCGAAGGATTGAATAATTCCGGACTTTTGGATATAATTGCAAGTGCTTTATCAGAGCAACTGGCAAGCATAGGTTTGAGCGCAAACGATCTTAAGAATCTGACCCTCGATAAAGTCATCGACCTTATCAATCAGACCGGACTTTTGGGCGAGACCGAAGTCACCGAGGATATGATAATGGATCTGTTGCAGGACTTCTCGTATTATCAGGACCCTGCGGTTAAGCCTAAGTTTGCGTTTATCGAAGACGAAACGATACGCACCTACGCTTATGCGGAATATTACGCCACCGTGCACGGAGCAAACGTAGGCAGCGTGCTCATCGGCGACAACATCGGACAGGTCACCATGGACGCTTCCGGTTATCCCGGGACTATGGGTTACACGCTGGAACAGCTTTACGACTTGCAGGCACGCGACAAAGTCGGCAACAGCCTGTTCGGATTTATGATAGCCAGAAGGTACGCTTTGGTTTGCGCAGGTATCACCGCTTTAATGTTCGTCCTCTTCTATTTCTATAAGAGAAGGGAAGACGAAACCTTCGCTCAGATAGTCAACGGCAAGGGAGGTAGACGTTAATCATGAAAAAAGCATTACAGGTTATTTTGCATATTTTAGGATTTCCCGCATTGATTGCGTTGGTGGTGCTGGTCAATTTGCCCATAATCAAAGGCGGAATGAGTTACGGCATATTCGTATTCGTGGGAGTTATCGTAGCGGTCGTTATGGCGATCATCTATTATATCGCTTTCCTCTGCGTGGTAAAGAGCAAGAAAAAGTCCATTACCAAGCAAACGATAACCCTTATTCTCGTGGTATTCTTCTGCCTGTGCGGATTGTGGGTGGTCGCAGACGTGGCTCTGCCCGACTTCCTTGCCGACGCCACCAGCAATACCATTTTCTACGAAGATCTGGTGGACAACTACCAGGCGAGAGCCTTGGTAAACGAAGCACTTCTCGACGAATATATTCTGAGAAACTATAATAACGGCAACTTGCCGAATAAAGAAAACGGCGGCCTTACCTTGAAACAGTATCAGGAGGAAGGCGTCCGCAACGAAAAAGTGAAACAACTCCTGACCATACATTTTGCCAGTATCGACAAGGACGGGTACAAGTCTTTCGTGGAACCGTGGATAGGAATGGCTAACGGCGGTCGTCTGACCATACCCACTCTGGTACACTTGTTGCTCGACGAGAGAGAACTGGAGAACGTGGACTATTATCTTTACGACGAAGCGTTGAAAGAAATCAAGACCGACCCCGTTATGTGGAACGTACTCGACATGCTCGGTAAACCTATGGATATATCCATGGATATCGAAGGGATGCTCGCAGGAATGGAAGGATTCGAAGAGTTTAACAGCGGTACGGTTAGTATGCTTTTTGGCATGGCGAATGGCCCTGTGGCTATCTTGACCGAATCTTTGCTCGGTTCGCCCATATACGTCACTTACGCCGACAAGACCATAACCTTGACTCCCTCCAACGAGTCCAGGGGCGTGCTCGATTATCAGAGTATGGCGTGGTTGGACAGCAACGGACTTCTTTATGCGGTAGTTACTCTTATCTCCGTCCGTAATATCTTCCTTATCTTCGCTATCTGGATTATTTTACTGAACTTTGCCATCGGTATGCTGAGAGGTATGGGCAAGGAACACAAGAAAGTGAAGTACGACGAAAAAGTCGGTTCCGCTTACAGCGGCAACGCTGCCGGTTATCCCTATCCTTATCCTTACGGATTCGTGCAGGTTCAGGGGAACGATTACGGTTATCTGGATATGAACAGGATAAGACAGAATCTGATCCAAGGCAGCCAGAACGGCAGAATGGATTAGTTTTTCTTAAAGGTTTTCACGACAAGCGGCACTCGTTGCCGCTTGTTTCATAATATGACGCAATATATAAGGATAAAGTTTTTATCGGAGGAAGGAAATGAGATATTTCGACATAACGACGGAAGAGTTCGCTAAACTCGTCTTTACGCAATACCGAGGAAACCCCGTGGTCGGACATACCGCATTATCCACCGTCATAGCCGATCCTTCTTTGCTTACGCCTGCAGAAACGCACGACGGGAAGTGGCATATGTTCTGTCACACTCTTTACGGCGTGGTACGCCTTACGAGCGAGGACGGGGTGAAGTTCTCCCGTCCGAAAAGAGTTCTGCCGAGAGCCATGCGCCCCGATATAAACCGTATAGACGGAAAATATTACCTCTACTATGAAAGGACGCAACGGCTTTTGCCCAAAGCCTTAAGCATGATAGGGGGAAAGTGGTATTCGGAAATTTACCTTACCACGAGCGACGACCTCGTCTCGTGGAGCGGACCCGTCCCCGTAATAACCCGTGACAAGCCTTATCATACCGATGACAAAGGAACTTCGATAAGCAACCCCTTTCTGACCGAATTCGACGGGAAATACCGTTTATACTACAGCGCCGGACTTACCTATCTCGAGGACTGCCGTTTTTGCGAGCCTACCTGTATAAGCTACGCCGAAAGTCCGACGCCCGACGGGAACTTCGTTTCCGAGGACAGCCCCGTCATAACGCCTTCCCCGGCGGATCCCGGAATGAACCGTTGCGCAGGATGTATAAAAGTTTATCGCCTAAAAGACGGATATATAGCGCTTCAGAACGGCATTTACCGCACCGAAAAGGGAAACAGTATGTCGGCGGTAAGGCTGTTGAAAAGCGACGACGGCAGGGATTTTACTTTTATCAAAAACCTCGTAGAACCCGGTATTTTTTACGGAAAAGACTGGATGGCGCAATACGTCTATGCTTGCGATTTAGTCTGTTTTGACGGAAAATTCCGAATTTATTTCAATGCAAGAGATAAGGCAAATCCGTTGAGCGGAAGAGAAAATATAGGGTTTACGGAAGCCTTATTGCAATAACCGGATACCCGAAAGTCAGTTTATAATATTTTGTCGCTTTATTGCCGAAAAATGATTTTACGCACGTTCTGCGTATTTTACGGTTTATTTTTTACCGAATTTTTTTGACGAAAAACGGCTTTTTTATTCCGCACGCATCGGGAGATATTGACTTTGCCGTAAAATAAGTTTATAATTATAAATATGTTATTGTGGCGAAAAGGGTCGAAAATTTTGCTGATTGTCTTTTGTGCGTTCGTCGTAGCCGTTTGCGCTACGGCGTGTCTTTCCTTGTCGCCGCAAGAAACTTCCGACGCTCGCTTGCAAGGCGTCGATTACGGCGGATATATAGATTATTCTTCCGCAAATTTATCCCCGATCACGAGCGGGTCTTTGGCAAATTTCGTTATTTTCATTTGTTTTGCCGACGAGGACGTCTCTTCCGTCCGCAATTCGTTGGATTCCGACCTGGCGGACGTTTTTAACGGCGAGAGCAATTCCCTGAAAGACTATTACGCCGAGATAAGTTACGGCAAAATAAGCGTGGAGTCCTATTTTCCGACGTTGGAGAACTTTTTCGTTTATCAGTCTGCCAATACACGCAGTTATTACAAAAATATTACTCAGGACACCTTGCCGTCCCTTCGGTACAGGACCGAAAGCGAACTTCTGAATGCGGCGGTAAGAGCGGCGGACGAGTATTTCGATTATTCGGGGAAGGTGCTTGACGCCAATTCCGACGGATACGTCGACAGCGTGACCTTTATGATAAGCGGCAATTACGACAATACCGACCAAAATAGCTGGGGAGGGCTGTTGTGGCCGCACGCATGGGAACTCGATACCCTTTCCTCTCTCAGCGGAAAAAGCGTTGCCGAACTGAACGGCGTTAAGGTCAACAGGTTCACGCTGAATTTCGTGGAAGCGGCGGAAACGGGACTGCTGTGTCACGAAACGGGACACGTTTTCGGAATGCCCGATCTTTACCATTACGATTACGATACCGACCGTATCCAGGTGGGGAAATGGGATCTTATGCATCTCAACACCGACGTGCCGCAATATCCCACCTCTTATCTTAGGTACAAATATCTGGACGTTCTCAACGACGGACAGATAGCGGATATAGAAAAAGCCGACGTCTACACCTTGAAGCCGGTCAGTCTTTGCGGCGAGACCGATATAGTGGCGTATCGCATCGTGATAAGCGAGTACGAAAGCGTCTGGATAGAATACCGTTCCGCAAAAGTTTCCGTTTACGATTCCGAACTGCCGGGGAGCGGACTTATAATTTACAGGATAAATTCCAAAGCCGAAGGAAACGAGGAAGGGCGTTATCAAAACACCCGATACCCCGACGAAGTTTACGTCTATCGTCCGACCGTGGCGAAAACGGGAATTTTGAGGAATAAGGAATTGACCGACTTGAGTTACGCTTTTCTCAGTCCCGACAACGGGTATTTCTCCTCGCTCGGCAGCACCGTGAGCAGTTCCGCCTACGACGTAGGTACGATTTTTTTAACCGACGGCAGCAATACCGGGATAGTTATCAGAGCTATTTCGGTAAGCAACGGCGAAATTACTTTTTCCGTCGACCCGTCGGTTTACGGAGCGGAAAAGCGGGAAATTTATGTGGAAAGCGCCGTTACGGTGATGTACGGGGAACTGCCTGTGCCCACGGTCAAAGCGTTGCAGCAGGACGGGACTTACCGCACCCTCGCTTCTTCGGAATACGAACTCGTTTACGACGCAACGAAGGTAGGGACGCAACAAGCCAAGGTCGTCTTTACCAAAGAAAACGGAGAGACGGCGGAAGCGTATTTCGATCTTACCGTTACCGACGCCGTGGCGGAAAACGGGATACGGTTGATTTCCGAGCCGACCAAGACCGACTATGCCGTGGAAGAGGAGTTCTCTTTGGAAGGTTTTTCCTTCAGTATAGTTTATCTTTCGGGCAGGAAGGACGTTTACGCTTATTCCGAGGAGACTGCCGCCGATTACCGCAGTGAAAATTTCGATATTGCCGTCAGCGGAACTTATTCGGTAAAAGTCACCCATCTGCCCACGGGGGCGGAGTTGTTTTTCGACATTTCCGTGCGATCCACGATCGTGGGCATAAAAATTTCCGAAAGGGACTCGTCTATCCTCGTCCCTTACGACCAAAATCCCGCCATAACCGTGGTTGCCGTCTGCGCCGACGGGACCGAAAGGATACTCGACGTGACCGAATATACGGCGGAAGGGTTCAAGAGATCGGAAAATTATCTTTACAAGCCGCAGACTATTTCCGTTAAACTGAAACAGGATACCTCGGTCACCGCTTACCGAACGGTTTATTTAGTGAAAGCCGAGGCTTCGGAAGCGGTTTTCGAAACTTTGCCCAAAGCCGTCTATTCCTACGGGGAAGCTCTCGATCTTTCCTCGGGAAAGATAAAATTTACCTTCCCGAGTTGGGAAATATCCGTGTCGGCGGAGAATTATTATTACGAATTCAACAAGCTTTACGATTCTGTCCGAAAAGGCAAACAAAGTCTTTCGGTATCGGTACTCGGAGCGGAATTGACTTTAAGCGTGACGGTCCTGTCGCCGGGCGGCAGCGAGCTGGTGGCGGCGGGGACTTCCGTGACGGTTAATACTTCCGCCGCATACGTGATGTTCGAGGAAACGACCAGCGTTTCTCAGGCGGAAAAGTTGCTTTCCTCCTATCTTACCGTCAATTTTTACGCTTACGGCAACGGAAACTATTACCTCGTGAACGGCAGGACCAATCCCGATTACGCAGTGAGGGCAGGGATGAAAATCGACCTCGTCAACGCCGACGGGAAAACTGTGCTGAGTTATAAGATCTATGTAAAAGGCGACGCCGACGGCGACGGAAAAGCCGATTCCTCCGACGTGGACGGCTGGGCGGAAGCCTTGTTCAAAAACGTAACGGGAAGTCGGATCTTCCTCGATATGGACGGCGACGGCAGTTACGGGTTGACGGATTTTGTCCTTCTCAACAAGACCTACGGGGGTAAAAATGCGTAAAGCGGCGGTAGCGGCGGTTCTGCTTGCGGTGATTTCGTTTTCCTTATGCGCCTGTCTGGGCACGCAGTCCGAAGTGGTTTCGGGATACCTCAAGGCGGGAAGCTTTGTCTCCGTTTACGACGTGGACGAGACCCTCGATCTATCGGATTCCGTGTTGTGTTTGCGGTTTTCCGACGGTACCACCGGCGAAAGGAAGATAGAGGAAAGCTATATAAGCGGTTTCGACACCTCCACCACCGGCGAAAAGTCTTTGACGGTGACCTACGGAGAAAAAATCGTCCTTATATGGGATTACGAAGTGGTATATTCCGCCGACCCCACCAAGCAGATAAAAACTTCCGCAAGACTGAAAGCGGAAAATACTTTCTACGACGCCGGCTGCAGCACGTCGTTGGAATTGCGGAAAGGAGACCTGCAGGGTGCGGCGGCATTGAGTTTTACTTTGAAATATTCCTCATCCGACGCAACGCCGAGGATAGTCGTGGGAGCGGACTGGGATTACCGCATATATTCCTACGGTTCGGGAGAATGGGGCGTGGTGGTATTCACGAGGGACGGGAGCGTTAAAGAAAATCTTTCCTTCAATGCGGTAACGCAGGGAGCGGAAACGCCGCCCGATATAAAATCCATAATAATTTCGGACGGGGAGAAGGATCTCGACCTTCCCGACGCAGGAGGAGAAAGCGATGCTTAACATTTTGCCTAAACCAAAATCTATAGTTTACGGCTACGGGACGGTGGGAGACGAGTACGTCGTTACCCTCGACAAGGAGCTTCCCGAAGAAGGATACCGCCTTATTCTCAACGAAAAGGGGATAGAAATTCAGTATTCTTCCGACAAAGGGAAGTTTTATGCGGCGGCGACGCTCGACCAGATAGCCGCTCAGTGCGAAACTCTTCCCTGTGTGACGGTAGAGGACGCACCGAAATATCCTTACAGGGGATTTATGATAGACTGCGCCAGGCATTTCTTCACGGTGGAGGAACTGAAAAAACAAATCAACGTAATGGCGGAACTCAAACTCAATAAATTCCATTGGCATCTTACCGACGATCAGGGGTGGCGTATCGAAATAAAAAAATATCCCCTCCTTACCGAAATAGGAAGCGTAAGGCTGTCCACGAGGGGAGACGGCAGGGAAGTAAAGGGGTTTTACACGGCGGAGGATATTAAAGACGTGGTGGAGTTTTGCGCCGAAAGGTTCATCGAGGTCATTCCCGAAATAGATATGCCGGGGCATTTCACCTCGGCGATAGCGTCGTATCCCGAACTCAGTTGCCACGGAAGACAGTTGAAAGTCAGCGAAAGATTCGGGATACACAGGGACATAGCCTGTGCGGGAAAGGACGAAACGGTAAATTTCTGCAAAGACGTGCTCGGCGAAGTCGCTTCGCTGTTCCCGTCGGAATACGTTCATCTCGGCGGAGACGAAGCCCCTAAACTGAACTGGTACGAATGCGAACATTGCCGCAAACGGCTGGAAGAACATTCCCTTGCCGACGAAAAAGAGTTGCAGGGGTGGTTTACCAACGAAATGATAGCCCACCTTGCCTCCCTCGGAAAGAAAGCCGTGGTCTGGAATGACGGAGCAAGCGTTAATCTCGACAAAAACGCCGCAGTTCAGTATTGGAAACAGTCCTCCGCACTCGATAAGGAACTCGTAAAGGAAGCGAAAAAGGGCAGAGAGGTGATTTTAAGCCCGTTTTTCTATTTTTATTTCGATTATCCGCACGGAATGACGCCGCTGAAAAAGACCTTCGATTACAAAATACCCTCCGAGATCGAAAACAACGTAAAAGGACTGGAAGGCACGCTTTGGACGGAATATGTCTCCGACGTGCGGAAACTCGAACTGATGGCGTATCCGAGGTTGTTTGCCTTGGCGGACAAGGCGTGGTCGGGCGAAGGCGATTATACCGATTTTCTGGTAAGGCTGGACGTTTTTGCGGAATTTATAACCGATAAATTTCCCGTGGCGGTAACGGTGAAACCTAATCCGTCGTTTTTGAAAGGGAAAAAGGACGTTCTGATGTTTTTCCTGAATATTCTGGACAGGAATACGCTGCGGGTGGCGAGAGAGCTGAGGAAAGACAAGCGTATCGCCTCGAAAAGAAAACGCAAAAGATAAAACCGTTGGTAAATCTCGCCTCGGTGTGTTATAATATAATAGTTTTCAATACTGTGTCGCAGGGCGACTAAAGGCAGGTTTTATGCAAACGATATTGACTCCCGTTTCGCTGTGGGAAAATTTTTCCGAAGAGGCGGAGTTCAAACCGGAGATCGTCAAAGCCGAAGGCGGATACGTCAGGTACGTTTTTTCGGCGTTAAACGACGAGGGCGGAGACGTCAGGATCGCCGCCGATTTTTACCGTCCGTCTTTCACGAGTAAGAATACGGTTTTCATAGTGGGCGAATTCGATCGCAGAGCGCAGGAAGAACTTATAGAGAAATTCCTGTCGAAGAATTTCAACGTATTTATTCCCGATTATACCGGGGCGTGGGCGGAGACGGCTACGGTCTATCCTCCTAAATACGAATACGGATATTTCGCCAAGGGGAAGGAGCATCTTGCAAAGGTCTGCCCTACCGCAAAGGAGACTTCTTATTACCTTTACACAGCGGTGATCCGTCGGGCGTTGACTTTTCTCGCCTCGGTGGCAGGCAAAACGGACGTCGTTTTGACAGGAATAAAGAGTGGGGTGGAAATAGCCTTACAGGTAGCAGGCACGGATAAAAGACTTTGCGGTCTGGTTTGCATCGGAGCGGCAGGTTACAGGGAATACGTCAACGTGCCCAAGTACGCCACGGACGAGGAACTCGTTCTCGACGACGATATGATGAGTTGGCTTACCGGAGTGAGCGGAACGGCTTACGCAAAACACGTTTCCGTTCCCGTGATGATAGCGTTGGGCAGTAACGGCACCATAAGCGATATAGACCGAGTCTCCAACCTGATGTCGGTGATGTCCTCCAACGACGTGCGTCTTACCGTGGACGCCGGATTACGGGACAACATAGGTCCCGAGTCGCTGGAAACGGTATTGCAATGGATGGAAGGCACCTTCCTCGGAAGCACCCCTCCCGAACTTCCCGTGGTGAAGATCGAAGTCAATTCCGAAGGGCAGCTTTACGCTCTCATCAAAGCCGACAACAGTCTGAAGATAGCCTCGGCGAGGATATATTATTCTACCGGCGACAACAATCATACCACCCGTGCCTGGGAGTTCGTCAACGCCGAATATGCCGGAAAGGACGAATATCTTTCCAATATCAAGGTGACCGAAGGGGAGGATATGATTTTCGTTTATCCCGAGATAGAATACGTCAACGGCTTGTCTTTGGACGGCGTGGTCAATTATCTCGACCTGCGGGAATTGAAAATAAAAAGAGTAAAGCGGATGAATAATCCCATCGTGTTCCAATACCCCGAAGAAAACGGATTTGCCGAATTGAACGACGACGCCGTTATTCTGCAAAGCAGCCTCTGCGAGGGGGTACTGCCGGTGGGCTTGAAAGGGCTCTACTGCGCTTCCGGCGGAATGATAACCTATTCCGTAGGTAAGAAAAAGGGTTTCAGCCCCGACAGGATTCTGCAGATAGATACTTATTCCGCCGCAAAAAAATATAATTTGACGTTGATACTTGCGGTAAGGAAAGATCAGCATATGACGGAATACAGCCTGGTAAGGACGGTGGAGTCTGCCGATACCTTTACTTCCCTTCATTTTACGCCTTCCGATTTCAAGGACGTACTGTTCCGACCGTTGGAGACGTGGGAGGGGTTGAAAAGTCTTACCGTGGCGGAAAGCAATATAGTGATAGGTAAGATACTGTTCGTTTAACGGAGCGTAATTTGGAAAGAAACACCAAAAAAACTTTAAGAAACATTCTTATTTTCCTTTTGATCTGCCTCATAGTCATGGGAGCGGCTTTTTATTTCAGTCGCAATTATCTGGTGGTTTTTCCCGTGGCGGGCGACTCAATGGAAAGCACCATTCACGACGGGGAATACGTTCTGGTATTCCGTACCGAAAAAGTCGATTACGGCGACATAATCGTTTTTCTTTGGGAGGAGGAAAACAAACATCTCATAAAAAGAGTTATCGGTCTTCCCGGTGACAAAATAGAAATTTCGTATTCGAACGAAGACGAAGTTTATTACGTTTACCGTAACGGAGAAAAGCTCGAGGAAGACTATATTTTAGAACCGATGAAATACTATTCCACCATAAGCGTGGAGGTGCCGGAAGGAAAAATATTTTTCCTCGGCGATAACCGTATGAACTCTTTAGACAGCCATGTAGGCAATTTCTATGCCGACATAAAAAACGTGCAGGGAGTGGCGTTTATGAAATACAAGGGGTGGAAGATCAAGTTCCTTTGAGCCTTTCCGATAACGCCCCCGATAACGACAAATAATGACAAAAGCCGACTTGACGTCGGCTTTTATAGTGGAGTTTCAGATAAATGCAGGCGTCGTCTCAGACTTTGACCACGCCTTCGAAGGAAAGCTCGGCGCTGCCGGTAAGATTTACCTTTTTGCCGTCGAAGCGGACGAGCAGGTCGCCGCCCCTTACTCTGACGGTAATTTGTTCGTCGGCGGGACAGAACCCGTTCAGAACGGCGGCTACGGCGGCGGCGCAGGCGCCGGTACCGCAGGCAAGCGTTTCGCCGTTGCCTCTCTCCCAGACTCTCATTTTCAAAGTGGTGCGGTTGACCACCCTTATGAATTCGGTATTTATCCTTTCGGGGAAGAGGGGAGAGTATTCGAAAGACTTCCCTATGCCTTCCACGTCGGTGTTATCCACCCGTTCCACGAAAAGTACGGCGTGAGGATTCCCTACCGATACCAGCGTAACGTCATAGTCTTTCCCGCCTACGTTCAGACGGCGGTCTATTACGCTGTCGCCCTCCACGAGAGCGGGAAGGGAGGAAGGCGTAAGCGATACTTCTCCCATATCCACGGTAACCGAACTGACTTTGCCGTCGGTCAGGAATAGTTTAAGATTTTTTATTCCGCTCGCAGTCTCTACGTTGATTTCGGTCTTTTTGCTTATCCCGTTGTCGTAAAGGTATTTCGCCACGCAGCGGATACTGTTGCCTGCCATTTTGCCTTCGCTTCCGTCCTTGTTGAAGATACGCATTTTTGCGTCGGCGACGGAGGACTTTTCGATGAGCACCAGCCCGTCTCCGCCTATACTCTTGTGGCGGTTGCACAAAATGACTGCAAGCGACTCGGGACACGTTATATTGCCTTTCAGGTTATTGATATAAATATAATCGTTACCCAAACTATGCATTTTGGAAAATTTAATGGAAAGCTTTTCCTTTCTTAATCCGTTGAGGTCGACAAGTTCGGTGTTGTATTCGTTGTAGCCGCCCGCAAGCATATCGGCAAGGGCTTCCGCAGTGTCCAGACTGGTCAGGCAGGCTATGTTCATACGGAGAGCTTTCCGTCTTAAGCGA
The DNA here is from genome assembly GCA_949285605.1 of uncultured Christensenella sp. Lineage (GTDB taxonomy): Bacteria > Bacillota > Clostridia > Christensenellales > DTU072 > CAG-1782. Next base: position 132 of record CASDZI010000005.1, on the reverse strand, counting down.
ACGTGTTCTTCCACCATTTTGCGTAAGGAGGGACAGGTGTTGACGATATACTGGATCTTTCCACTTTCGAGATAAGAGTAAATATCCTTGCCTTCGGAGAGGTTGTCCACCGTTATGATGTCGTTCCCGAGG
>CASDZI010000004.1 GCA_949285605.1 uncultured Christensenella sp. | reverse complement strand
TTTGGTGGGAACAACAGGGCTCGAACCTGTGACATCTTGCTTGTAAGGCAAGCGCTCTCCCAGCTGAGCTATGCTCCCGTTTTGGTGACCCCAGGGAGAATCGAACTCCCGTTACCGCCGTGAAAGGGCGATGTCTTGACCGCTTGACCATGGGGCCTTGTGCGTCTTTGCGTGTCGCTGTGGTAGCGGCGGTCAGATTCGAACCAACGACCTGCCGGGTATGAACCGGCCGCTCTAACCAACTAAGCTACGCCGCCATATTGTTTTGTGGTTGCGGGGGCGGGATTTGAACCACACGACCTTCGGGTTATGAGCCCGACGAGCTACCAGACTGCTCCACCCCGCGACGATGCTATACTATAATAATATATTTATTTCCGTTTGTCAACCGTTAGTAAACAGTTTTTTACGGCTTGCTTCTCGCTCGCTCGCCGAAGCAAGCCGTATAAATTTGAGTTTATTCTTCGTCGGTTATTATCCCGTTGGCGTTACTGCCGTCCACGGTGTTGTTGGCGGCGAGGTCGTTGGCGTTGCCCTGCGGGAACATTATCGCCGTCGTATTGTATCTGAACGTGTTCCCTAAGAAAACTCCTTTTGCGTTGTCGCATTGTATCGCCGTGATATGACCTTCGAATACGCTTGCGTCCACCCTTACGTCCGCCATCTGACTGCTGATGCCTACTCCGTAATTGTTTCCGACGAACTTCGAAGAACTGATCTCCATATTGCCGCCCAACAGATCTATGCCTCTGTTAAGGTTGCGGAATTCGCTTGCGGATACGAATATCTTGGAGGTGTAGCCGCTGTAAGCGTTGATTCCGGTGGTGTATGAAGCCGAATTGCCTTCGAACAGACTGTCGTATACGCTTACCGCTCCGGCTCCGCTCCTGAGCACCAGTCCCGCCGCACCTTCCTCGGTCACTTTGAAGCCTACTATCCTCAACGTGAGCGTGCCTTTCGATACTTCGACTTTTTCCAGATAAGTCTGTATCTCTTTATTCTCGTTGTAACAACCGATTATCGTAACATCGGCGTCTACGGTTATGCTTATAGCCTTGTAGGGCACGATCTCTCCGTTGTCGTCGTACATTGCGTTCAAATAAATTTTCGCCCTTTCTCCTTTCTTTAGAGAAGCGAGTTTTTGCCGCAACTCTTCGTCGCTTCCGACCACTACGGCGTCGGCTTCGGCGTAGACGGTATAATCGCCTGCTGCAATGACGTAAACATTATAGTTGTTGAATTTATCTATAATATCCTGATAAACGTATTTGCCGGAATCGTCGACGTACGAGTAAATGCTTCCGTCTTGCCCTGCCGATTTCAACGACAAGCGGTAATACTCTTTCCCGTTGTACTCGTAGGTTGCGGACAGATTCTTGACCGTATAAAGACTTTCTGTAAGAGCGTCCAGCCTGAAACCGTCTATGATTATGTCGTAAACGCCCAGCGTATAATAGCTTTCCGCTTCGGTGTAAACGTCCACAAATCCGAATTGCGACGCTTTATCGTTTCCTACCAAACCGTCGAAGACCAGATGATCCTGCAAGGAAACTATTTCCGAAAGGTATTCCGACCCGACTTCATCGGTTCCCACATAGAGGTTCTGCGGACTTACGGTCACCGAGAAGGTGTTGATAAAGCCGCTGGGATAGTTGTTGCCGCCCAGGATCTCTATCTCGCACAGATAACTGCCCACGTTGGTCACTCCGCCGGTATAATAATTGTTTCCGGAACGGTAAGTATAAACAACTTCCACGCCGGCAGGCAGCTTGCCTTCCGCATCGTGTAGACCGTTTATGAGCGGATTCTGCGATTTCCCGTTGTATTTCAATTCGTTGCTGACCACGCTGTAGGTGATTTCGGGCTGACGGATCTCCAGGTACCTCGTAATGTTCGCCACGTTGAGCGCATAATTGCCCTTGTTGTCTTCCTCCGGCAACGTGAATACCGCCACATAGCTTCCCACGTCGGCAGGCGCACCCTGTAAAATAACGTCGTTCCTGCGGTATTCCACATTGAATATGACTTCGCAGATTGAAAGGTCGATTTCCAGTCGGTCGTAAACCGTGGCGGTAAGTTCGTCTCCGGCAAGTCCCGTCTCCGCCTTTACCGTTGCGGTATAACCGTCGAGATAAATCCTGGTTTGTTCGGTAACCCGAGTATACAAGGTACGATAAGCTCTGGCTTTAGCGGTTATCAGATCGAAACCGGCGCTGACTTCTGCGTTGACCAAAGCCTCCTTTTCTTCTCTCGATACGAACCAGTTTTCCACTTCCACATAGGGCAGTCCGCCCGTGACCTGCAAGCCCTTAGCCGTCCCGTCGTAAGTATAAAGAACGGTATTTGCGTTGGCGTTTTCGAAGGTTATGTCGTTGGCGTTTATGAGATATGCGTCCACCTGCAAGGTAAAGACCAGTTCTCCGTTCAGACAAGCGTTATAATCCTCCACTATGACCCTGATGGAATAAAGTCCGGTATTGAGCGGACGGTTGGACGGATCGGAAGAATACTCTCTGTCGGGAGCGGAAGCGAGTTTATATTCGATGATAACCGAGCTTTCCTCCAACGCCCCGATGGTTCCGTCGGAGCGAAGCACCTTCATAACCTCGGCATTCAAATCGAGCGGCAGGGAATAATAATGTCCGTCGTACCGCTTGCTCATCGTCTGGCTGTCGCCCAGAGCGGAGATTATCTGTTCGGAAATGTCCGTCTTTTCGATATAAATCCGCAATTCCATGGACTTCCAGACGTTGTCGGCGTCGAAATAGTGAGCCTTCGCCACATAGCCGTTGGCGTCGGTAGCCCTGTTGACGTTGATTCCCTCGAGATCCCAGAGCAAACTTATGGTCTCGCCGTTTTCCGTCAACGCTTTCGGAAGGAGAGAAGCCTGCAGGCTCCTGCCGAGAGGCCAGTAGATCCCGTCACGGTAATCGGGCGAATTGACGTCGACGGTCGTCCAGGACCAAATATCGTTCCCGAAATTGTCTTTTATCGGCGTTTTGTCGAAGGTAACTCCGCTGACGTCGGTGTAAAGATAACTCTCCAACGGTACCGCTACGGTAAAGGTCATCACCTTTCCGCCGTCGGCAGAGGCAAACAGATTGCGGTTGGTGGAGGTGAGTTCGAACTCGCAGTTATAGTAGACTACGGAATTTATTATATCGTAAGTAATGCTGTCCTTATCTATGAGGAAGTAGGTCTCCACTCCGTTGTAGATCTGCACGAAATATTCCGCGCCTGCCGGTTCGCCGGCGTCGTTTTTCTTCTGGAAGTTGCTGTCGTGCGGCATACTGATGAAATCCAGCGCCACATAAGCGTTGTATTCTCCGTCGAGTTTGGCGTACATAACAGGCTCTACGATAGCTACGGTAAACTCTATATTCGGCGAAACGTTGAGGTCGGGATATTTAGCGGAATCCCAACCGAGAACGGCTCTTACTCCGCTGTAAGTTCTTACCTCGTTGGTACTGATTCCGTTCAGCGTGCCGGACGGGAAGGTAATGGGAACCTTCCTGTAATCGGGACGGGCGGAATCGGTGGAGAAATTATAGTAGAAATAGGTATAATTCTGCTTAATTTGTTCATCTGCGCTGCCGCCGTTGCGAACGAGATAAATGGTTCCGCCGTCTATATACTCTCCTTCCTCCAATCCTTCCAGCTCGATGTTATCGGCAAGGAAACGTACTCTTACGGTATATCCTAAATAGGTAAAGTTGGCTATAATATAGTTATCGAAAGCTTTTCCGAGGATAATATCCATAACTTTATAAACGCCTTCGTTCCCCGGCTCGAGAGCCCAGTCGGTTATTGCCACGTTTTCGTCTCCGCCGCCGTTAAAGGTTATCTTACAGTTGCCGGGATAAATTATATCGAAAGGATTGACGGTATACACGTCGCTCGACACGTCGATATAGCTTCCCGAAGGATAGGAAACGTATTTTCCGAGTTCCACGCTTTCGCCGGTAACGTCGTCATACAAGGACAAGGTTTCGATATTCCTTTCGGTTATGTCGAGTTTCACGTTCCAGATGGTGACGTCGGGGACGTTGTTCATAACTCTGACCGCTCCTACTACGGCGCCTTGATCGTCGTAACAGGTTATTCTCAAGCGGTTTTCGGCATACAGATACTCGTATAAATAAGTGTATCCGTCCTCTCCTGCGGTTTCGTAGGAAAGCAGCCTCATATCGAGATCGCTTCTGCCGTCGAGGCTGTAAGACACTCCGCTGAGGTCCCATACCACGTTTTCGAACGTGGCGCTGACGCCGTCGGAGAAATCCACGCTGAGAAGATCCGGCATAAGATAGGTGCGGTTCTCTACGTCGAGGACGTTCTCGTTGACGGGGTCGATAACCATTCTGTTGAAGTCGCCCTCGTTCAGGTTGTAATAACCGTCTCTGTCCCCTCCGACTACGGGCGCTCCGCCGTAAAAAGCGTTTTCAACGTAAACCGACGTTATCGTCCTGTCGAGGTATTTGACCTTGATAACCAGTTCGTTGCGGTTGCCTTTGCTGTCCAGGAGATAGATCTTGTAATTGTTTTCCGAAACTTCCGTTCCGCTGTAATCGTTTTCGAAGAACAGCTCGTCGTATTCCACCGAAACCGCCCCCATATCCACGAGGAAGGTTTCCGTGGTCTCTCCCGTCGCCTTCTCGTAAGTCGCATATGCCTTTACTTCGGTCGGGAAGAACGGTTTGAGCGGGTCGATCTCCATATAGTTCACGTCGTCGGACGTCTCTATTTCTTCGAATGCCACTTCGCCGGTAAAGTCCACATAGGACATCTTGTATTGCGCAAAGGTATAGGTTATTCCGTCTATTTTATACGAGGAGGAATAATCCCCGTCGGAAACCTTGTATTCGTTGACCAGATAAACGGGCGCCGTCGTCGAGGTGTCGCTGCCTCCGGTCAAACCGCTCTTGTCGAATACCACTACGTAACGGTTGTCGTCCGATACGCTCGAGGGGAGATTGTCTTCGGTATAGAACGTGACCTTTTTGGTCGTGTCGTCTCTCATCGAAGAAAATACGATTTCGTAAGAAGCGTCTTCACGGTTTCCTTCGGCTTGCTCTTCGTAAGCATTCATCTGATCTCTTACTTTGTCTGCTTTGGACTTTTTATACAGGCTCGGAGTCACTGGTTCGTCGGGCTTGTCGAGTGCGGAAACCGAAGCGTGATCGCCACTTAAAAGCAGATTTTGAATGATGAGTTCGGAAAAATATCCGTAATTTTCTTCCTGCCCCGTCATTTTGTCGTAATCGGCGGTTCTCGCCGCCACGATTATCCCGATATAATCCGCCGCAGGTCCGAGGCGGCATTCCTCGAGAACTTCCGTCAAAACGTCTATAAACGCCGCCGAATAATATATCCCTTCCAGTCCGGGGTCGATTCCGGCAACGGCTTTTTCCAGCGCCGACAGGAATTTCATTCTTTCCGCAGCCTGCGTAACGGAATAGTCGTCCTGTTTTTGATTTTCGAACTTATTCTGTCCGACAGCCGCATTGATGAGAGCGGTTATTATTCCGTCGGTATCCGCCGTTTCTGCTCCGCTCGGCAGGGAAGCGCTCTCCAATGCGGCAAAGAAAGTTCCGAGCGCCTCTTTCAGGCTGTCCGGCACCCCGTCAAGCCCCGATTTCGCCCTGTAGAACTCTTCGATGTCTATAATTTTGTCGAGATAAGTTTCGTTTTCGCTCTTTTCAAACAAAGACGGGTGCACTATAAGATCGAGTTCTTCTTTGTTTATTCCTTCGGTCTGAGTTAAGGTAAGATAAGCTTCCGAATAAGCGTCGAAATATTTTTTCGCCGTTTGTTCGGCGTTTACCGAATCGTTATAGAAGCCGAGGAGCTGATAAACGGAATCTTTCGCTACAGCCGAGGTCACTTGCTCTACGGCGTTGTAATAATATACCAGCTCGTCCTCTTCCATAAGAGAAACGAGATTGCGGAAAGCGTCGTAATTCAATCTTGCGGCTTCCTTGTCTTCCGATTTCAGTTTTTCGTAATACCAGGTCAGTATTTCGTCCAAAAGCTGTTTGTTCTCTTCGTATATCGCCGCATAGGCGTAGCTTGCCGCAGCGGAAGAGTTGCCCGTTATCAGCGAATTCACCCTATCGGTATATACTTTTATCGCCTGCTCGTAAATGACTCCCGCATAATATTCCTTGGCGGAAGCCTCCACCCGACTCGAACCGTCGGGACTGAGGCTGCCCGAGGAAGCTATATCGGTAAAGTACTCTATAAACGTGCTTTTTACCGACGCCAATTTTTCGTCGTTCCAGTCAAGCTCGTCGACATCTGCCTTCAATTTGGTTTCGATCCTATTCAATGCCTGTTGTATAACGGCGAAATAGTATCCTTCCTCCAGCGTTTCGGTAGCCGAAACAAGGTCTTGTCTGGCAACGAGCATATCGTAGACTTCGGCATATCCGTATCCTTGCGAAAGGTAGAACTCGTAGGCTTTTAGTTCGGACGGGGCAAAGTACCCTCTCGAAACTATTTCCTTCAAAGCCTGTTCCTTCACCGACGGAACGTCGTATTCCGTCAAATAATCCTTGTAAGCAAAGGAACTGTCTTCGGATTTAAGATAAAGCACGGTTTCGTAGGAAGCCATAAACACGGCTTTATCGTTCGACTCCGTCTTGAGAAGGTTTATGGTCTGATTTTCCGCTTCCCCGAGGCTCTTTCTGTATTCCACGTATTTAACGAAAGCCTGTTTTTCGATGACGTTGTCCTTATTTCTCGTCTCGTCGAGTATGGTGGCATCGGCACGTCCGCTCTCATTACCTTGATTATACAGATAATTGTAAAAATTGTTATAAATTTCGGCTTTCCCGTCCAGAACGGCGGCGTTATACCAGGCATTGAGATAAGCCGTTTTGGTCGTGTCTCCTACGAAATAGTTCTTCGTTTCCATGAAAAGCACCGTTTTCTTGTAGCTGACGCTGTCCGCTTCGGAGCCGAAAGCGGCGGAGGAGAAGTCCCCCGATGCGAACAACCCGTTCGTTCCGTCGCAAGCTACGGTATAAAGATCTTCCATCATCGTCTCACTGAATCCGATGAGGTCGCTGTTTTCGTAGAGGGTTTCGTATGCGCCGTATCCGCCCAGTCTCCAGAATAACAGGTTATCTACCGTCGTTTTTATCGCTAAAAGCGTTTCCGTGTTGCTGTAGAAATCGTACACGGTTTCCACTTCGTCGTAAAAGATACCGTATCTGTTGTTGATATAAGTGATAAGCTCGTTGTTTCCGCTGAAAATCTTGATCAACAGATCGTAAATTTCAGCCGCCATCGAGCCGTAAGCTATCGAGAACAATCCTGAATAACCGCCGTATTTGCTGCTGAAATACGACAATTTGCTGTCGTCTCCTTTGAGTATGGCGTCGGCTATGACCGCACTCTGTTCTTTTTCGGCGGCGTCATAATGCACGTCCATATCGGCGGTGACGGAAGCGATATATTCTTTCTCGTATCGGGCGAAAGCGTTGGTATAAACATCTCCCGTCCCGCTCTGGGCTTCCCTGAGTATTTCGTCCATACGGGCAAGCCAGGCGGCGTCTTGTTCGATACTGTGTTTTTCATACGCCATAAGCCACATGGCTTCGGCTTTGCCTCCGCAGGCAGTCTCCAACGCACTAATATAATCCGTCGCCTGCGTTTCCTTATACTCGTAAAGCTTGTTCCAATACTCTAAAATACCGGCATAATTTTCATCGAAACCTTCATTATAGACGAAATCGATAAGCGGCTCCTTCTGTCCTCCGCTTCCCGGTATCTCCACCATCGGAACTATTGCGTTGACGTATTCGGCGGTTATTCTTTCTACGTATTCGGTCAAAGACTCGCCCACTCCCTGCGTGCGGTATTTTTCCCAGGCGAGCGCCAGACCTTCCTCTATGTATTTATCGAACACCGAGGCATAGTTCAGGATAACTTCCACGTCCACGTCGTTGAGGAAAGCCAGCGTGGAATATACGTTGAACACGAATTCCTGCAAAACTTCGCCGTTTTCGTCGTAAATCTGTCCGAGTTCGGAAGTGGGAGCGGTTATGTGTGCTGTTGCGGTTTCGCCGATGCTGCCGAGACGAGCCACGTCGTCGTAAAGGAACAAAATGAGAGCATTGGACTTAGCCTGTACCGTAGACCCGACCAGGAATACGTCCATTCTTTCCCTTTCCGTCTCCGTCGCTCTGTCGTAAAGCAAATCCCATATCGAGGCGTTGATATATACGGTCAGCCCGTTTTTAATGGTATTTTCCCTTTGCCTGTTGTCGCTTTGCTCGCTGTTGGTAAAGGAAGAAGGCGATCCGTTGGCTCTGGAGTAATAAGTAACCTTGAGTTTCTGGTAATCGCTCAGATTGGGATCGGTGGAGCTTCCGGCACTCTTATAAGCGTCGTATAACGCTTTCCACGCCTCATATATCGCCGCTTTCGGCGTAACGGCTCCGCCTTCGGTCTGCCAAAGATCATAAGCTTCCGCCGCAAGGGAGAACATAGCGTTCGCTATATCGACGGGATCGGTTATGCCGCTCGCTTTAATTTCGTTGGCAAAACCGTTTTCCATAAAGTTGGCGTACTGTTTTTCTTCCTCGTTTCCGCCGCTCAGGGTGTTTACGGTCAAGGTGTAGGTATTGTAGACCACGGCCTTTTCCAGCTCCGCCGCCAAAGAACGGAGATTGCTCTTGGTGTTGTCGCTGTAGTACGCCTGAGGATTGCCGGCGGCGGTAAAGTATCCGTCCCAGGCAAGAGCCTTGACAAGCTCGCCGTAACTTGCCTCTTCCTGCGCCGAAAATTCACTATAAAGCACGGTGCGGTGCGTGTTCCCGGCATAGACGTTTCCTTCGATCTCCTTGTCGAAACCGCCTTTGTAATCTATAACGGAATTATCGTTGTAAACAGCCCAGTTGACCTCGGGTAAAACGGGAGAACTGAAGCGGGAATAGTAATACTCTTCGTTTATTCCGTTTTCGGCAAAATACTCGGAGTAATAGCTGTCGTAATCGACGAACATACGTTCGTTCAGTTCTCCGGGAATATCTGCGAGAATACCTCCGAAAGGATCGTCGAAGCGGTAAGAAGTGGTATAGTCCTGGACAAGAGAACGGTTCAGAACCACTACCGCCACCTCGAAATACTGTCTCCCCGACGTACCCGTGGAGGTGTTGCCGAGGGAAATATATCCTCGCATACGGTAGATCTTTCCTGCGACGAGGTCTTCCGTCAGTCGGAAGAAAGCGTAATTGACCGAAAGATTGTTGTCGCTCTGACGGGAATAGAAATTATCGTCCTTCGCAAAGGAACGGAAAGTCCCTGCGGTCTCGTCGTAAATTTCCCAGCCCGAAACGGTATAATCCCTTAAATCCCCTCCCTCTTCGTTAATGAAGCGGATTTTCGCAGAGACGGGAAGCTGGTAGGTATAATTGTTATACGGGTCGATATAGTACAACGCAGGAAGGTCCTCCTCGCCGATTTTGGCGCCGAGAGCGTCGAATCTCGAATTGGACAACCACACTTCGGAAATTATACGTTGTTTTATTTCCACGTAAACGTCGAGTTCGGACCCCGGGATATACATTTTAAGTCGAAGATATCCGTCGGGTAAATTCTCGTAAGGTAAAGTATGCCCCTTTTCGTCGTAAGGAATATTGGTTATGTAGTCGGCAAATTCCACCCCGTTTGCGCCGCAGAGTTTATAACGGACGTCGTTGAAGGTGTAGCTGTCGGCTCCTCTGTTGAACAGGACTTTAAGTCCGTTGGTAGGAAGAACGAAATTGCCCCTGTATTCCATAACGTCGTCGTACGGGTCGATTACTATCCAGTTTTTCAGCCCGCCGAACGATGGAGCCGCCTCCGTTACGGGTAAAAGTCCGTATTCTATCCCGTAATACTCCATCGCCACAACTTTCAGATAAAGTTTAACCGTCTGATTTTGTTGCTCGCCTTTTTCGTTGCAATAAGACTGAATGGTCGCCGTGGCTATAAGTAATTCATCGGTGCCTTCGGCTATAAGCTCGGGAGTAAGCCCCGCCTCAAAATTCCACGCCACGTAATGACTGTTCAATGACGTGAATTCGTAACCGTCTCCGCCGTTTGCGCTGATGATCGTCGGGACCTTGGAGGTGTCGAACCCGTAAAGGAAAGAGTCGTCGTAATACAGATACGGATTGCTCATGGTAAGGACGCCGTCTCTAATATCGTAAAGATCGGTCTCGCCGTCGGCGTAATATTCCGTTTTGCGTAAATCCTTTTTGGGAATATGTACGTCCAGGAAGTATTCGCTTTCTATATCGGGCAAAATATAGGAAAATCTGTAATTTGAAGACTGCGAGGAAGATATTCCCTTCAGCAACGGATTTATGAGGGAAACGTCGATTCCGCTCACCTTATCGCTGTCGAAATAAGGTCTGCTGTCATTCGCGACCGTCCATTCCTCGGTGAGATAAACCACCTTCCCGCTGTAAACGTAGTTGACTTCCACATAGGAAGGCAGCGGCATCACGTCGGTATAGAGCTGAGCGTCCTCCTTGAACAGTTCCGCCGTATAAGCAAGCGACGTGTCGGTGGTGGAATCCTTGACGGAACAGATCTTCACTTTAATTTCGTTCACCGCCGAGCCGGCGCTCAGTTTCTGTATGGTGAAATAATTGACCGTGGAGGCGCCGTCCGCCACTCCGTAAGGATTGAGGATAGCCGTATTGAATTCCTCTTTGGTCCTTCCGAAATTCAATACGGGAACGGTCTGTTCCGAAGTCCCGTTCGCGAACATCAATTTTATCTGCCCCAACGCATAGACCAGATAATCGTAAGGCGAAGCGTAAGACGCCACTCCGCTCTCCGTCGATAAGGTCAGCCCGAAAGGCTTGTTGAGGTTGATAACGAGGGTCTTGTCCTCCCCGAGGTCCTCGTAAAGAACGCCGGAATTTTCGGCATAACCTTCCACGTCCAACGCCCCGCTGTCCATCGCCGTAAAGAAACGGTCGAGGACTATGCTTTCCAGCACGTAGTTCCCGAAAGAGAAATTGACGTTGAGGGTCTGTTCGTTAATCGTGCCGGTGTAGATGGTCCCGATAAGGGTCATGCTTTCGCCCGATGCGCCCGCCTGCAACAAAGAAAGGAGCTTGTCCAGACTGTTTTCGTAGCCGCTTTCTCCTTCCGCCGCTCTCGTCCAGTCCACAGCAAGTTCGTAAAGGGTATATACGCCGCTCGTCATCATCTCGGCAAAAACCACTCCTACCGGCAGACTACCGTCTGCGCTGAGGGATAAAAGTCTTTCGTATAAAAGCGTGCTTTCTTCCCGATAGTAGTTTATATCGGCATACCCTTCGGTGGGTTGATTGCCGTCGTTATAAATATTGACGAGTTTGTCTCTTAAAGTACGGGCAGCCACGTTTATTTCCAAAGTGAGTTCCTGACGGATAACGTCGCTGTTTCCCTCTATGACGTACCTTATGACGTACTTGCCTCCCAAATAGGAAAATACGTACTTTCCGTCCTTATAATACCGAGTATCGCATCCTTCTTTGTAATTTACGGGATACCAAACTCTCTCTCCTCCGTCATCGACGGAGACTTCCCATTCTATTCCGTGCGCCTCGATGGTCTTGCCGCTCTCTAAAACGGCTATAAACCCGTCGGGCAAAGTGTAGGGTAAATAAGGATCGACGTCGATGGACGTCTGTCCTTCTTCCAGTCCGTCGTAAGATATGCTCGCAAGCTCGCTGGCTAAGTTGCGGACTCTCATGGTCACCCAGATATATCCGTCGTCTCCGCCCCTGTCGCCGACTTTGCCGTAGATCACCATATCCTGCTCGTAGGTGACGGGGTTTGCCAGTTTTAGTAATCCGTCTTCGTCCTCCGTAAAGAGATTGAGTTCCTTCCCGTCCTTGTCGGTGGTGACCCAGTTGACGGGATATTTCTTGACTATACGCTCGGGATTGCTGCCCGAAGTCTTAGTCTTATCCACTTCGAGATAAATTTCCGTAGGTATGCGTAAAGCCGAGTCGTAAGGGTTGTAGAGGAAGGGTTCGTAGAAAGCGTAGGACCCGTCCTCGTTTTGATAAAACGCCGCCTTGGACATCGGCAAACCGGTGACGGAATAAGCCGGGATACCGTTGACCGTTTCGCAGGAATCGGCTACATAATAATTTTCATCATATTTCGTCCCGAGATACCTCGACGGAACTACGACGTTGAGTCCGACAGTCTGTTCTCCTACCCCGAGATCGGCTCCGAACACGGCGGTGGTATGGTTGTCCTGTCCGAAAAGCGTGGTGGTGCCGTTCACTTCTATAACGGACGGATTGCTTACGATGCCGGCGGCGCCGTCCCATATCAGGCTTACCGTGAGGTAATTGTCGTAATACTCGTCGTCGGTAAGTCCGTCGGGTCTCGCCACCACCAAAGTCCTGGTCTTGGGGGCAGAGGTGTCCGCTCCCACGAACGCCAGTTTGACGGTATGGTCCACTCCGCTGCAGGAAGGTATGGTATAGGTGTCTTTTACCAAAAAGTCTATGGTATAGGTGCCTGCGTTCTCGTCGTCTATCCTGACGGAATCCACCGTCTGAGCGATAACTTTGACTTCCAAAGCTATCTTTACGGCGTTCCCCGCCACCGTGTCGCCGTAGTAAGCGTAGGCGTAACCCGTTCCGCCTCTCCAGGAGATGGTTTCGAAATCGTATTCCCATTCGAGATCGAGGGAAGCAAGGCTGAAGCGGTTGTATCCTACGATGTCGTAACTCAATTCTTTTTCTACGAACGTGTCCCCGGAGGGTATCTGTTCGTAGCCGTAAAGACCGTCGAAACGGAGTTCCGTCCCGTTCCGAAGGAGCCATTCGGCAATGGGATCGTATTCCGGATAATCCTGCTTTCTCATAGCGTAGGAATACGGATCTATGCTGACCTGTCCCACCACGGGTACGCCTTTCGAATCGTAAAGTTCTCTGCCGGCAGAGTCCTGAACGGGAATGACTTTACGACTGTGGACGAAAATGTAAATTTCGCTCTCCATGGTCATAATGCTGTCCTTCCCGACGATAATGCGGTAAAGCATACTTTCGTCGGGTTTTCCGGCGATACCTTTCATATTGTAACCGGCGTTGGTGACGTTGTCGGACGAAAATCCTACTATGTCGCAATCCAGCTCTCCCTGTTGTCCGTTGTCGAAAAATACCGGGATTTTCGTCGGGAGAGTATTGGTGAACGCCGGGTCGATAAAGAGCGAGTTGTCGGGAAGATCGAGTCTTTCCACCTTATAGGTCCCGACTTCGGAATATATATTAAGGTTATAGCCGTATTCCGTCCCGAACAGGAAAGCGCTGGGAGAATAAACGGTCTTTCCGGTAACTATCTCGATGCTTTCGGCGGAATAGGTCGGTTTCATATGGACAATTTCCGACCCGATGACCACTTCCGCACTTTGTTTCCACGCCGAACCGGGAGTGTACATGCTTTCCACCGTCACGTCGTCGGGCTTGGTGATAACGGGACGGAAATATTCGTTTACGTCTATGTCCTTTTCTATTCCGGTGAACAGAATTCTCGCTTTTACCGTCGCAGTGGTGTTCTCCAGTCCTATCAGTTCGTAAACGGGGTCGGACTCGTCGGAAACCACCAGGCTGAAATAGAACCAGCCGTCGTTCTTGCTGACGGCGCTTACCCCGTCGGAATTGATGACTTTGTCCAGAATGGTCAACAGACTGTTCTCGTCGAAGATACTGTCCTCCCCGAGTAAGTCGTTGAACCCTTCTTTTATAACGTTCTTGTCGATGCGGTACTTGAACGCCGTGCCTTCGGCTCGGTCCCCGAGCGGGAACTTGTAATCTATAAGCAATTCGTTCACGTCGGAAGGATTGGTGCAGACGGTCATCATAAGGACTTCCTGCCCCGAATTGCTCCTCAGGTAAACGCTGACGTCGACGGTGTTGGCTGCGACGGTCTGCCCTTCGGCGTTGCCTATGTATTTCTCGGTAACGGTCCCCCTGATTATCAGAGTTTCGGTATTGAGGAGCGCTCTCGCGGTATTCACGCCCGTGGTGTCTCCCACGAAAACGCCCAACAATGCGCTAAGGTCGGTCTGAGTCTTTCCGTTGCGGACGTTGAAGGAGACGTCGAACTCCAACGTGGTCACGTCGGGAATATTGAGTTTGGAATAAGCCGAGCTTTCGGGATTGGCGTCGGCGGGGAAGGTTATCCCGTTGAACTGATCCCTTATCAGGGTCATTTCGAAGAGCATTTCGCCACGCTGATTCATGGTGACGGTGATGACCCCGGTATCGAGGTTATAGGAAATGATGACCTCGGAAGAACTGAAGAAGTCTTCCCCGAGATAGGACTCCAACCGAGACTGATCCACGCCGAGAGCTTCGGCAACGATACTCATTACCGATTCCTCGTCGCCTCTGATCTTCTGTATGAGTTCTTCGGTTATGCGGTACCAGATAACGCTTTCGCCGTCGTTACCGAAATTCTCTAAAATAATATTGAAAAGTTCTTCGTTTTCCGGGGTGTCGATGTCGCCGCTCATTCCCTCCAGCAATACCAGCATCGCTTTGACGAGGTTGTTGTAGCCGGCGTTGATGATCTTGGTAAGATCGATGTTGTCGAAATACACCTTAGGCAGGTTGAAAGCGTCGAGATCTATCGCCCCGTCCAGCCATTCGCAGAAACCGGTGGTATCCACGAAAGCATATTCCCCTTTATAATATCCGGCAAAGAAATTCGTTCCCTGTGCGTCGGAGATGGTCATGGACGCTTCGTTGAGGCTGTTGTCGACGGTATTGATGTTGGTTATTATCTCGGCGTCGAAAAGTTCGTCGCTGACTGCGGGAATGAGCATGGTCCCGAAGAAACGGTTTTTCCCTAAGGTAGCCTCGGTGAACTGACTTTTACGGAAATCGTTCCCCTCTTCGAGCGCTACGTCGCCGTCGTTATAGCCTATGTCCGCATCCGCCCAGTAGGCGCTGGCGTCCTGTAACGTCCCGCTCACCCTCCAATGAGTGAACGTACCCACTTCTTCGGTCATATTCATGGAAATTTCTTCGGCGTTTATCCTGGAAAAACGGCTTTCCAACAAACGGCTCAGCTTGAAATTGAAATATTTTTGGGTTATAAGGTCGAACTTGTCGCTGAACGAACCGAAAGTATTATCCATCAACACGCCTAAAGTGTCGTTGAGAATACTTAAATCGATATCGGATAAGGTTATGTTATCCCTGTCCTCCCCCGAACGGGTATAGTCGATATTGTCGGCGTATAACAAAAGTCCCAGGTTGACGCCGTTGTTGTTACGGTTGAAGATGGTCCCTACCGTTTCGCTGAAAAACACGTCGGAAATATCCAAAGTCTGACAGAATTCGAAAAAGACGTTGAACATCATCGAAGTGCTGAAATTGCTTATGACGTAGTTGCCGTCGGCGCTGCGGAAATAGAGGTCCAGCCCGTCGTAATAGAACGTCGCCCTGTCGAGGTAAGCGGAATTGTCGAAAATACTGATGAAAATTTCGCTGTCGGCGTCGTTTTCGTCGTAATTGGCTTTATAGGTAACGGTGTAATTCAACATCGAGGAAAAAACGGTATAGACGTTTTCCACCCCGTAAGAGGTTTTCGCCGCCATGGCTTCTCCGCCCGAAAGGATGCCTTCGTACATTCTGTCCAAAGCCTGGTTGGGGGTAAGGGTAATCGTCTCGACGCCGTCGTCCGGTTCCTCGGGAGTTTCTTCCGTCGATTTATCGCCGCACGCCGCCACCGTAAACGCCAGCGCAAGTACGAGCATTATAGTTAAAAGCCATAGAAACCTTTTATTCTTCATATCCTTTTACCTCCGGTTACGTCACGCTACGGGAACGGCGATAAGATCGCTGTTGTAAGTGATGCCGTTTATCACGAAAGACACCGAGCGTATTTTGCCGTCGCGCGGGCTTTCTTCGTAAACTATGTCCGTAACTTTTATGAGTCTGTGTCCGTTGCTCTCCTGATAATTGTCTCCGTCCGTCAATCCTTCGGAGTTGCGTGCGTCGAGCAATTTATAATCGAGCTCCGTTATCTGGTTGTAAGGAGACGTCGCTCCTTCCGAAACGTAGCCGTTCTGGCCGTTTGCTTCGTCCCAGTAAACCGTCCTTACGCCGATATATACTTCGTCGGGTGCAGTAGACGCCGTTACCGAAGGTATTTCGTTGTAACTTCCCGTAGCCGTGTCGTAGCTATAATAAGCGAGCGGGTTGTAGTCGCTGAAAAGAAGTTTGACTTTCATCGTCTTTTCGTAAACGTAAGAACTCTCGCCGTATCTTACCAGCACCGTAACGGTCTGATTGATGGTGGACCCGCCCCTTAACGCATTCGGGTTGGCGGCAAAATCATACCTTTCGTTTATCATAAGAAGTTTTTTCGCTTCCTCGACAAGTTGTGCGTCGGTAAAATTCTGTCCCGGGTTTATATATTCGATATAGGCTTTAGCGTCATCGATAAGCTGCTGCTCTTCCTCCGGCGTGCGTTCGTAATTCATAATAAGATTGATTGCGTACGCCGTGCGAGCTTCCCCTTCGATATCCGGATAAACGTAACCGATAAAGGAAGAAAGATTGAGGATAGCCGATTCGTAAGAGCGGTTCCAGAGTAAACGCACCTTGAGAAGATCGGGATCGAAATTGATATTGGACTGACGTAAAAGAATATCCCCCGTCATCGGAAGCGTGCCTCGTATATCGGTAACGATAGGCACTTCGCCGCTTAAGCCGTAAACGGCGTCGGGCGTTCCGTCTCCGTCGGTATCGAGTTCGCTGAGGGCGAGTTTTTCCACGAACATGTTTTCGCTGCTGTAGTAGGCCCTCTTGGGTACCGAAGCCGAAGTTCCTCCGAGCGTGGTGATGTTGTGCTGACCGACTCTTTCGTTCCCCAACAATAAATCCCCTTCCACGCTTGACGAGTTGTTGTTTAACGCGGTGGAAACCGACATTTCGTCCCAGTATATTACGTAATTCTTACGTCCTTCGACTTTCTCCATTTCGTTGTCGTTGTTGCTGTTTACCAGCATTTCGCTGTCTTCGGGATAAAATTCCACTTCTTTATATTCTACCGTGGTCTTTCCGTCGCTGCCAAGGGTGTAGACGTTGAACTTGACCAGATAGCTGTCCTCTGCCGAGTACTGCAGGGAATTGCTGAAATAGAAGTTAATCGGATTCATTTCCGTCCAGACTCCGTCCACTTTCTTGCTTATTCCGACAAATTCCCACTTGGAAACGTAAAGTTCTATCGACACCTGCTGTCCGTCGGCATTCTTGATATTGCCGTAAACGGTATGTGTGGAAGCGTTGAGGTTGCCGAGAGGATTGATACTGACGTCTCTCCAGACGACTTCTAAAATTTCGCCGTTGACGTCTATCTTGTTCGGCAGGTCGGCAACGGAATATTCGAAGGGATTTTCCACGTCCTCTCTCGTAACCTCGTCCCCTTCGTCGTCCCTTACGATAAGCTCGCTCTGCGATAACGTGCGGTCGTTCACTCTAACTATGAGCGACACCGTCTGCAATTCTTCGGTCACGGTATTATAAAGATTTGCGGTAAGTTCGGTAAACCTATAGAGATCGTAATCCCTGCTCACCTTGTCCGCATCTATTCCCGCCGCGGCAAGATTTTCTTCGCTTTCCTTAACAAGGCTCTGTCCTGCGCGATAATATTTATATAACGTTATCTTGTTTTCGTCGGTTATATCCTCAAAGAAACTGCTCACCATTCCTTCGAGAATGGTCATTCTGTTATATTCGGAAGCGTTTTCGGATTTTATCTCCGCCCAGGTCTTTCCTTCGATAGTCGCGGAAACCTTATCGAGATAGCTTCCCAGCAAATCGTTATTGACATACATATTATATGCGTTGAAGAAGGCGTAAACGTATCCGTAAACGTCGTCGCGTTTGTTACCGGAATAATTGACTTTCCCGGAAACGTTGTCGTTGGTCCACGCCACGTCGAAGGTATATGCAAACCCTCCGCTCGCTTCGTCGAATTCCGCCACGAGTTTGGTCGGAACCACCCTGTAGTCGTAGTACGGGTCGATGTAATAATAACCGTTTTCGGTATTCAGCGCCTGAACTTTTTTGATTTCACGCATTATCCTGCTTTCCATCAATACCCCTTCCACGAAGTTGGTGACGCCTCGGGTCAAAATGGTATCGAGCATAGTGGAGATGTCCACGGACGTGGTCAGATTGCGACGGATAGCCGTGACGGTTACAGAGAAATTCTGAATGGCGTCGATATTGTCGGAAACGATGACCGGATACAGCTCGACAATTTCGTTCGGCAATTTCGTCGTTTCGGTATACGAGAAATCGAACGCCTCGGTTATCATTTTCTGCAAAAGCCGACGCATTTCCGCTTTATCGGTATAAGCATAGTTACGGGCAAAGTAAGCGATACCTTCTCTCAAAGCGGAATACACTCTTCCGCTCCCGTCCAGGAGCCCCAACCTTATATGGACGATATCGTGCACGGTATTATATACCTTTTCGGACGCCGAAACACGGGATTTGGCTACCCGCTCCGCCTCGTCAAGGGCGTCGGTCAGAATTTGTTCGTAGAGCTCGTAAACTTCTTCGTCGGTCTCGGAATAAATACCGTTGCCGATGAAATATTCTCTGATACGATAAATTTCTCTGATGACGTAGTCGTAGTCGTAAGAGGCTTCGAACACGTTCTTATAGTAAGACGCATATCCGATGAACTCTGCGCTTTCGCCGGCGATGTCATCGTCGAACGCCCACCCGAGTTCGAGTTTCACATAGGACGAAATAATTTCGTCGTAAACGTTGTTATACAGTTGCGTATAGAAGTTGGAAAGTTGCAAGGCGATATTGTTCTTCTGTTGCTCCTGGGACATAGAGGTATTGTTCAATATCCTGAAGATTGCGGGAGCGTACTGACTCGCCAGCGTTTCCGCTTGAGCTTTAATTATCGCCACGGCAAAATTCCGACACGATCCGTCGTCGTAGACGTCGTTCTTTTTCCCGTCCTCCACGGCGCTTACGCCCGATGTCACGGTGAGCGCAAGCCAACCTGCAAGAAGTTTTTCCTTTATGTCCGCTTCGGTCATATTGCCGTAAAAATCCTTTGCGGGAACCTCGGCGACGCTCTCTATGACGGTTTTCGCCTGTCCGTACATATTTTCTATATTGACTTTGATCCTGGTCTGATTGAACTTATCCACGAGTTCGCTCTTCAGACTGTCCGAAACGCTCGACATGGACTTTTCGATCTCCGCCCTGATGTTCTCGTCGTCGGGACTTACTACGGCGGTGACGGTTTCCACGGTCTTGTCGTAGAAACGGAAACGTATGTACAGAGTCTGGCTCAGTCCGAGATCCACCGTAAGATCTATATAAGACTTATTGAACGCGGATTCGGATACGCCCAACGTATTTGCCAAGGCGACGGTATCTATACCCTTCACGTTGTAGGGGATCCCCGATACGGGAATACCGTTGAACTTATACTCCACTCCGTAGAAAACGTGGCTCCTGTTGCTGGGATAATAGGTGGAAATGTTTTCCGGTAAAGTGAAATATCCGTCGCCGTTGTAGGAATTGTTCATATCGTTGAAAGCGTCCACTTCAACGTAATGCTTCCGGGTGCCGTCGTCTAATTTGACCGAAGTGGTATCCAGTCCGATGAAGCCTTCCTGCCACGGCAGATCCACTATTTCGGCGGACTCGACGGAAATATAGAGTTTAATGGTGATCCTGTCGTGATAAACGGTCTGTCCGCCCACGGTTTCTTCCCAGCCGAGAATTTCCGCAGTCGCCATGGTGAATCTATCGATAATTTCGGTGCTGTTGTTGTAGGTGCCGGTATAGGTCATATTGTCCAGATGTCCCGTGCCTACGACCTGATCGCCTTCGATGACGGTGTTACCGTACCAGGAGGGATCTATGGTCCAACGCACGTTGCTTACGTTGACCATGCTTCCGCCCAACATCATCTCGAGAGTGGTGGGCAGATAAGCCGTTCCGCCGAAATAGGTTGTAAGCGGCATATAGTCGTAAATGTCCTGAATATTGATGGTTCCGCTCCTTATCAGAAGTCCGGAGGTGTTGGTGCTGTTATATTCCTCTATGCTTTCGGGAACTCCCGTAAAGGAAAGCGTCCTTCTGATGCGGAAGCCTTCGGAAGTCAACGTGCTGACGGTTATCGTCCCGCTGTTGGTGGAATAAACCACGCTTTGCGGAATGGCTTCTATAAAAGTTCCGGCGGTTATTTCGGCAAAACTGCTGCTTTCCACATACCACCTTCCGAGAACGGGAGCCGTGGCGGGGTATGCCGGACCATAATGGAAATAATCGGCGATGCCCGAACCGTTTTGCTTCTCCGCTCCGATCTCGGCGGAAATTTCCTCCCCGAGGACGTAACCGTTGGTGCCGTACTGAGCGTACCCGGCTTGCGAATACGGATTTACCGTGACGGCTTCTCCCGCCGCCTCGTAGTCGGACTGCATTCTGTATCCGCCGTCGAAAATGAGTTTCAATTTTATGTCGTAGGAGCCTTCTCCCGTCCCGAGACCTATCTTGTACTTGTCGGTTTCGGTAAAATCTCTGCCTCTTACCACGTCGTTGACGTAGAAGATACCTTCAAAATCTTCGATTTCCACGACTTTGTCGGTCACGCTCGTCACGGTATAACTTCTGCGATGAGCGTTGAGGTAGGTCAGACGGTACTCGAGTTCGTAGTAACTCATAGAACTGCCGTCGGCAAATTCCAGTCTCGTGAAACCGAATTCCTGCCCTTCGTAAATCCATTTAATTGCCCCTCTTTCGTAAACGTAGAGGTTCTTTAAGGTAAGATTATCCGCAGATATGTCGGTTTCTCCGCTCGAAGTTACGATTTTCGAAACCGTCTTCCCGTCTATGTCTTCGCTCAGAATAAGATAGGTATATGCGATGACGATCTCTTCCACCGTGACCGATTTGACGTAGTTGCCGTCGCTGTAAAGCTTAACGAAGCCGTTTTCACGATCGATGATATAATCGACGGAGTTGTTGCGGTAGATCATATCGACGTTTATCACGTCTTTGGAGGAGGCGTTGTCGTAAGCGTAAGTATAGGAAAGCACCTCTCCCAGTTTGCGGTTATAGGAAACGCCGGAATTTTCGTCCCTGAATACCGCCTCGTAATCGGTTATGTTCTCCAGCGTCACGGGCTGTCCGTCCTCGAAGGAAATATTTATTTTCGAGTAAGCCGCTTTGATAAAGTCGTACGGATACATATCGGTGTAAAGCACGTAATCCGTTCCTTCTTTACGGTAAAGCCCGATCTTGCCTGCGGGTACGCCGTTGTCGGCGGTTTCGTCCATGCTGACGAGGATATATTTCTCTTTGATAATTTCGTAAACTTCGTAAATGCCCATTTCGGCGGTGTTGTAATCCGCCTGCAACAGTTCTCCTATCCGTTTATAATTGTCGTGCTCGCCCACCTGAACGTAATAACCGCTTATGTCGCCGGTAAGCACGATCTCTTCGATGTCTATATTGGCCACCACTACCGACAGATATATAATTATGGTAATATCGCCCGTTCCTATTTCCGCTATCATATTGCGGACGGAATCGGGTGCGAAATAGTACTTCTTGCCGCCGTCGGCAAGCGTCCAGGTCACGTCGTAATATTCGCTCCTGTCCTTGTTGACGCCGAAATACGCTTTGATATAATCGGGCAGACGGAAATCGGCAAAGGTGTTGAC
The DNA here is from genome assembly GCA_949285605.1 of uncultured Christensenella sp. GTDB lineage: Bacteria > Bacillota > Clostridia > Christensenellales > DTU072 > CAG-1782. The sequence goes on along the minus strand of CASDZI010000004.1, from coordinate 37,610 downwards.
GTAATAGGTATAAAACGCCTTTTCGGTGGTGCCGTCCGTTTCGGTCTTGATATTGACGTCGGTGCGCTCTATCCCGTCTATCCTGGTGCCGCCGGGTTGACTGCCGAGGTAGAATTCCACCTCCTGCGGATCTTTGCTCAGCACCTTTATACATACGGTAATATACTCGTATCCCGAAACTTCGCTCCCTATTCTCGCCATAATTTTAGTGGTAAGCGGTTCGTCGGTGGGGAGATTGAAGATATATTTTCCGTCCTCGTACCTGAGTATTTCCACGCCGGAATCGTTGATAAGCGAACCCGTCCCGACAAAAACCGTCTCTCCGTCGTCGTTGATTTCGGTATCGAAAGTCGCTCTCCATTCGATATTGCTGAACTTATGAGTGGCGGTCATGGGATTTTCTTCGTCGTTATCGGTAAAGTGAATGACCGCCTCCGTCGGAAGGACCAGAGTATCGGCGTCCAGCGGGTCTATAAGATAATACCCGGGAGTATTGGTGCCTATCTGCACGGCGTCGGGAGTAAAGACCACTTTGTTGCCGTTGGTATCCGTATCCTCGTCGTCGGCTTCCTGTATGACTTCTCCCGAAGAGGAAGTCGCCTGAGCTATATCCAGTCTGGGACATTCGGCGGTTATGTAAAGCACCGTGGTCATAAATCCGCTGTAAGTCTCGTCTCCGCTAATGAGCGGTATTTCAAAATATTTACCGGTATATTGACCCATCTGTCTTTCGGGTTTATAGATAGCCAGAAGATCGTACCAGTTGACACTGGTGCTGGTTATATCGGTGTCGAAACGCTTGGTGGGGTCTCCTTCCCCCGTGATTGTCCCGTTTTCGTCTTTAATGACGTTGGCGATATCGAACGGGCGGTTTACCAGAACTTCATTGCCCGAGCCGTCGTCTTCGTAATAATACGAGCCGTTGACGCCGATATAGGTTATTTCCGGGTTATACCAGGTAAGCGTATACATCGGATTGATGACGTAGTTACCGGTGCTGCCCAGTCCGCTGACGTAGGACATATCGAAAACTTTTTCGTAATAGTGATTGGCTCCGTCGGTGAACACGAATATCGGATTGACGGGAATGGTGTAACTTGCTTCGTCGAAATAGTTGGCGACGTAATGCCCGTAAATATACCCTGCGTCGCCGGGTTCCTTGTCGGGATTGGCTTTGACGGGATCGAAATCGTCGTCTTCGGAGAACTTGATATGCGAGAGTATCCGCTGTTCCACCTTTACTTCCAGCGCGATAAGCTGTCCTTTGAAATAAGTGTGGACGTAAAGTACCGTTGCGGTATCGTCTCCGCTTGCCACGGTGGTTATCTTGTCCTCGGTGTAGTTGCCGTCCTCGTAACGGTCGAAACTCCAGTTATAGGTCGCCCCGTCGCTGACGTTGTTGTAAAAAGTGGCTATGTATTCTTCCTTGACCTCGTTGTTGACGAGATAGTTGTTGGTGTCGAATTCTATGTCGAATTCGTAGGTAGAGAAGAATTTATTGATAAATTCCACCTCTTTTTCCTTGAAAACTCGGAGATATTCGGGGTCCTGTCCGTCTACCGATTCCGCTCCGTACTGGTCGGGGTTGTAGTTGTTGATATCCATAAAGAACTCGTTTTTGGCGAGTATGTAGTCGTACGGGTCGATGCTGATGCTGTCCACCACCGGCACGTCCTGCGTGAGATAATCGGTGGTCCCGGTATAAACGCTTACCTTGTTGTCGGTCAATATCTTACGGTTGGTGACGATGACTCTGACCGGGAAAACGGTCTCGCCCATCGTTCCGGGGGCTATGGTCACCTCCGTAACCGCCATAAATCCGTCCAACGTGATGTTTTCCGGTGCGATAGCGAAAGTTGCGGGAAGGTCGTAAATTTCCACGGTATTGTTGACCTGCATATTGAGAGCGATCTTTTCGGGGAAGGGTTCGCACGGTTCGAAAACGTACAGGACTATGGGGTTGGGTTCTTCCCTGATGAGGATTCCGTCGTCGTCGTAAATTTCCAACACGTTGTCACGGTCGGCGTCGCTGTAGAAAGTACGGTTGTTGAGTTCGATGATCTTCGACCTTTCGGCGAGTATGGGAGAAGTTATGGTGAGGATATAACGACGAATGTTGCCCATAAAACTTCCGTTTATCCTCGGAGCGTACTGGGTCTTAGCCTGTTCGGTGATTTCTATGCTCTCCTCGTCGTATTCGAACAGGAAGTCCCTCTCTCCCCTTTCGGGATAAATATAGATAAAATCGCCGTTTTCGTCGAGCAACGCTTTTTCGGTGTCGTAATAACAATATTCGCTCTCGCCTAAATGGTGTACCCTGTCTTTTATGCCGAGGTAATAAATATACAATACCGAACCTTCCACTCTGACGTACTGATCGTCGATTTGCACTTCCTCTCCGTCGTAAGTGGTGTAATAGTAGTCCTCGCCTCTCATATAAACGAAAGACTGCACCTTATCGTAACGGAAACGGACTCTGGTTATATCCTGGTTGTTTTCGTCTTCCTGGTTGAAGAAGGAGTCGGAGGAATACTCTATGGTCTCCCTTATGATGGACACCTGTCCGCCTTTTTCGTAAACCTGAATTACGCCGGTTTCCCTGTCCACCCTGAGGTCGTACTCGAGATAGGAATATTCTCCGTGGTAGTCCTCGTAGAAATAAACGGGTATGGTGTCGTGCAGAACGGTATCGTAAGGACTGTTGCCGGTCATATCCTCGAACTGTCCCACCTGATACATTCCGTAATCGTTCTTGACGAACTGCAATCCTTCGACCTTGTGGGTAAATCCTGCGTTCGCCCTGATGTTACCGATAAGTCCCTTGACTCGGAAGAGGTTCTGCAAGGTTTCGTTACTGGAGGTAATTTCCATCTGTTCGGGCTCCATAACGACGTAGCTGTCCTCTATCAAAGCGAGAAGGATGCTGGTTATGCTGAGGTTGACCTCGCTTTCGCCGAGATCCGCAGCGTCGTCGGAAATACTCGTTCCGTCCAGATACGCCTGCATGGAACTCATAAAAATATCTTCCCGTACTTTTATCTTCGGGATTTTCTGTATGCCGTCCTTGTCGGTGACGCACTCTATGCTTACCCAGACGTAACCGAGTTCCGCCGCCCGTTCGGGTTGGTTCTGATAGACGTCGTTGTTGAACGCCACGTCGTCGCTGGCGAGGTAGATTATGACGCTCGCCTTCGCTCCCGTCAGCCATACTTCCAGTTCGAAGGCGCTCCTGCCCTGTTTTCGCATCACTCCTTCCACTTCGTGGTCGGTGACGAACTGGTCGTAAGTCAATTCGAAGGTGAGCCCGGCGTCCGACGCCAGAACGTACGGCGTGTTAAGACCGGAGTTCTCCCCTATGGTCGCACTCAGAAGTTTCGACAGATCCACCGTTTCGGCGGCGCTGAAAATGAAGTTGCCGTTCATCTTGGCGGAATAGGTCATTATCTGCTGCAAAGGCTTGAATCCGTCGAAATTGACTTCGGCGATATTGACTTGCTGACCGACTATGACGGGGGTGATGTCGAGCTGGAAGATCATCATGGAATCTTCCCCTTCCTCTATCCCCACGTTGGTGAGCATTTTGATGGTGATCTCGTTGGTGTCGACGTTGAGGGTGAGGGTAAAATAGGTGTTGTCGAGCATGACTTCGGCATTGGCTACGCCGAGCATAATGGCTATCTGATCCATCGTGTACGGCAGCATGGAATCTAAGATGTTGATGATCTGCCTGGTTGTATACGTCCCCTGCCCGGTCTCTTCCAGAACGTGTTTGATAAGTTCCATATCCACCGTGAGCGTTACGGTGTTTTTACTGAAAATATCGTTCGGATCCTTCTCCGTCATGGACGTCTTGTCCATAATGTACTCGAGCAGATAATTCTCCTTGTCGTTCTTGTCCGGACTAAGTATGGCGTCCACTATGCTGACTATGGACTCGTCGATGAAATCGAACATATCCCCCAGAACTTCGGCAAGGTTGAGACTTTCGTCGTAAACTTTCGGGAAGCCGAGTTCGTTCAGGTCGATCCACCCGTAGAGATATTCCATACCCGAAATGTCTATGTAGGTCTTTTCGTATTTGTAATAAGCGCCTATCATCAGTTCGCCGTTAGCTATATCCCTGTATTCCATGAACACGTTGTTGGTAGAGTTGTCGTAACGCTGCATATCGGTACGAATAAGAGCGTCGAAATTGGAATTTATCATCGGGATATAAAGATTGCCGACGAACTCGTACTTACCGTATTCGTAAGGGGTGTAGAAATCCTTGTCGAGATCTATCCCGTCGGGCGGGTAAGTGCCGTATTCGAAGGTGACGTCGGAAACGTAATTGTAAATGCTTCCGCCGCTCAACGCCGCCCCGGTAAAGGTGAGGTAGGCTCCCGTCATTATTTCCTTGGTGCCGGAGGGGTCGGGTTCGGTAAAGAACTGCATATCGCTTGCGATACTGTTGATGACGGCGCTCCCCACCACCGAGAACTTGAATCCGAGATATTTCAACGTCAACGGGTCGATCTTGTTTTCGAAGGGCTCGAATATCCCCTGAATGAAATCGGTAATGGTGCTCGCCACGGCGTCTGCGGCTATCCCGTAAAACAGCACGCTGGTCACGGGCGAATTCAGAACGACCTTGTAGTTGTCGGTAACGGCAACGTCGAACAGAGACTCCAGACTGCTGGTTCCGGCGTCGCCCTGCAAGTCCCCCGCCACGAGGAGCTCTTCCACCGAAAGACTCATCAGAAGACGAACGAGCTGTTGATAGAGCACGGTGTCGCCGAAATCGGGGAAGCTGCGCTTGTAGCCCTGAATGTTGAGATAGAGGATGTTTCCCGGGTCTTCGCTGTTGCTGTTCAATCCGTCGAAATACATACCGATGAGCATTTCGTTGGTGGTGCCGTTGTACCACTCTATCAGAATGTCGCTCTTCTTGATGACTTCGTTGTGGATATCCTCGGCGCTGACTTTTTCACGGGTGCCCTCGGGGTTCTGCTCGTCGTAATACTGTCCGTCGGACTTGTCGTAATATTTGTAAATGAGATTGCCTTCCTCGTCGAGGTAGGGATAAGTGAACAGATGCGCCTGTATCTTGAGACGGAAATTGCCGCCCTCCAAAGTTTCGGGATCGAGGGTGTCGATATTGAATTCCATTCCCATATAGTATCCCGTGGAGGAAACCACTTCGGAATCGAGATACTCCCTGAGATTGGTGATACCGCCGGTGACCCTGTCTATGGCCTGATCCTTGGTGGTGGTATCCTTGTTGAGGGCGTTGGCGGAGTTGTCGTTGATGTAATACTTGCTGCCCTCTACGGGTTCGGCAAGTTCGCAGGCGGTAAGAGCGAGCGCCACCACAATGAGCGCCGTCACGAAAAACAGTAACTTTGCCAACCTGCCTTTATTCATAATCGATACCTCCGCCTGTAAAAGGGCAATATTACCCCTTTATTTTTATATGTATTTATATTGTAATACTCAAAACCGCGTATGTCAATACGCATTTTGCCCGCACGCCCGTGTCGGCGGTACGGAAAACGGTTCTTTACCGTAATTTTTGCCTTTTTCTGCGAATTTTTTTCACGCAAAACGCTCTCGTGAATGGAAAATTTTGTCAGGATTTTATTTTTACGATAGAATTATTTTTTTGAAAATTTTTCTCGATTTTTACAAAAAAATAAACGGCTCGAATTCGCCGTTTAATGCAATTTTTTTCAAATCCGTCTCGCCGCCCTTTCCGGGAAAGGGACGCCCGTTTCTTACCGCCGAAACAACGCCCGTGCGGAATAATCCCGTTTAGGGTATCGTTATCGGCGGTTATGGTTATCCGTACAAAGAGTTATTCTTTGTTCGGCGTCCGCTCCCGCTCGGACGTCCCTGCCGCCGCCTCTTCCGAAGCGGAACCGTTTTCGTCGTTTTCTCGTTCTTTTATATCGGAGAAAGCATTCCCCTTTTCGGCGGATTTTTTCTTGTTTATCAGATAATAGATCCAAAAAGCCGCCGCCCCAAAAAACGGGATAAGTATAATGATTACGTTCCATATAACGGTGACGGTTTTTTCTTTTTTCATTCCGAAAAGTTTTATCAAACTGAACACCGCAACGGGGTATTGACAAAGCACGGCGACCACCGCCGCAAGAATGGGATCCATAGGTCTTTCTCCTGTCGTTTTTATAATTATCGCTTATTTCGCCGTATTTGTAAAGCGGCAAGGGGGGATGTTTTTTCCGCTCTTGCGCCTGCGTGCGGGCTTGTGAAGATAAATCGTTTGATTTTTATATTACTCTATGATAAACTAACAACTATGAATGAAATAATCATCTCCGCCGAGAACGTGTCCTATACCTACAAATCCTCTCAGAACGAGACCGTAGGCGTAAAAAATCTTTCTCTTTCCATTGAAAAGGGAAGTTTTGTCGCATTTCTCGGGCATAACGGAAGCGGAAAAAGCACTTTCGCCAAACTTCTCAACGGCTTCCTTCTGCCCGACGAAGGGAAGGTTTTCGTAGACGGAACGGATACTTCCGACGAAGCCAAGACTTACGAGATCCGCAGCAAAGTGGGTATGGTTTTCCAGAACCCCGACAACCAGATGGTGGCGTCGATAATCGAGGACGACATAGCCTTCGGACCGGAAAATCTCGGGGTGGAAAGGGAAGAAATAATCCGCAGGGTGGACTGGGCGTTGGAAACGGTCAAGATGAGCGAATACCGCACCCGTACTCCTTTCAAGTTGAGCGGCGGACAGAAACAGCGTATCGCCATAGCCGCAATACTTGCCATGATGCCCGAAGTCCTGATCCTCGACGAATCGACCGCCATGCTCGATCCCGAAGGAAGAAAGGAAGTCCTCGACACGGTAAAAAGACTCAATAAAGAAAAAAATATGACGGTGATACTCATCACCCATTATATGGACGAAGCGTTGGAAGCCGACAAAATTTTCGTTTTCAGCGAGGGTTCTCTCATAAAAGGCGGCACGCCGAGGGAGGTATTTTCCGATTTCGAAGCGGTGGAAAAAGCCAAGCTGCTCCTTCCGGTAGCCACCGCCGCAGGCAAAGCCCTGAAGGAAGCGGGATTCGATATTGCCGTTCCCCTCACCGACGAGGAACTGACGGAGGAAATATGCTCGTTGAAGTAAAAAATCTTTCCTTCGTTTACAGCGAAAAAACCCCCTTCGAAAAACAGGCGCTCAAAGACGTTTCCTTCGTGGTGGAGGAGGGTCAAAGCGTGGGCATCGTGGGAGCGACGGGCAGCGGAAAAAGCACCCTCGTCCAGCATCTCAACGGACTTATCCGCTTAAAAAGCGGAAAAATAACCGTCCTCGACATCGATCTTTCCGCAAAAAAACCCGACCTGAAAGCCTTGCGAAAAGGGATAGGAATGCTTTTCCAGTATCCCGAATACCAGTTGTTTGCCGACACGGTGGCTGCCGACGTAATGTTCGGTCCGCTCAATTTCGGCTTTTCCAAACCCGAAGCCGAAGAAGCCGCCCGACGCGCAGTCGGTATGGTGGGAATGGACTACGACTCGGTAAAGGACCGTTCCCCTCTGGAACTGTCGGGAGGACAAAAACGCCGCATCGCCATAGCGGGGGTGCTGGCATACCGTCCGAAGATCCTGATCCTCGACGAACCTACCGCAGGTCTCGATCCCGCAGGCAAAAGGGAAATGCTTTCGCTCATAGCTTCCCTCAAAGGCGAAGAGCTTTCCACCGTCATAACCGTCAGTCACAACATGGACGAAATAGCGGAATTTTCCCAAAGAGTGCTGGTCATGAACAACGGTACCCTGCTCTACGACACCACGCCGTCGGAACTGTTTTACCGCCTGAACGCCGAAGAACTCGGACTGAGCCTTCCCCACCCGGTGAGGATAGTCAAGCTCCTGAAGGGAAAAAACATCGTCCTTCCCGAAGTGCTTACCGAAAAAGATCTCGTAGCCGCTCTGCTCGCCTACGCAGGAGGTCGCAATGCGTGACGTGGCTTTCGGTCAATTTTATCCTGCGGACTCCTTCGTCCACAAACTCGACCCGAGGACCAAGCTTCTGGCGAGCATAGTTTATATCGTGGCGGTGTTTCTCTGCACCTCCTACTATTCTTACCTCGCCTGTTTCCTTTTTCTCGTAATTTCGATAATAGTATCCCGTATCCCGATAAAAAGCGTCCTGAAAACGGTAAAAGCGGTTTTGTTCATCATCGTCATCACGGTGATAATAAATATATTTTTCTATTCCGACGGCAAAGTCCTGTGGTCGTGGTGGAAGTTGAAAATTACCGATCAAGGTCTTATCTTCGCTTCCAAAATGGCGATGAGGCTGTTGTTTTTGGTGTTGTCGACTTCCCTTATCACGCTGACCACCACCCCCATGAATCTCACCGACGGACTGGAGAGTCTGCTGACTCCGTTGAAGTGGATCAAGTTCCCCGTCCACGACGTGGCGATAATAATGAGCATAGCTTTACGGTTTATCCCCTCCTTTATGGAGGAAATAGACAAAATAATGATGGCGCAGAAAGCCAGAGGAGCGTCATTCGACACCGGCGGTCTGATAAAGAGGGCGAAAGCGTTGCTGCCCATTCTCATTCCGCTGTTCGTATCGGCTTTCCGCAGGGCGGACGAGCTGGCAATGGCTTTGGACGCGCGTTGTTACAACGCCACCCCCAACCGTACCAAAATGAAAAAACTCACTTTCACGGGAAGAGACGTGGTCGCCTGGATACTGACTGCGGCGTTCCTTGCGATAATAATAATGCTCCGCACGGGCTTTTTCGGGTTGTTGTGATTATGGCGAGGATACTTCTTACCGTAGAATATTTCGGCAAAAACTACGCCGGCTGGCAAAGGCAGAAGAACGCTCTCGGCGTTCAGGAAGTGCTGGAAAACAAGCTTTCGCTGGTTTTGCAACAAAAAATAATCCTTATCGGGAGCGGACGGACGGACAGCGGCGTCCACGCCTTGGCTCAGAAAGCTCATTTCGATTACGACGGAGCCTTTCCGATAAAAAAACTCGCTTACGCCGTCAACACCACCCTGCCTTGGGATATAAGGATCCGTCAAGCCGAAACCGTCCCCGACGACTTTCACGCTCAGTACTCCGCCCATTCCAAAACCTACCTTTACAAGATGTACCTTTCCCGCACCTCCCGTCCCCTCAAGGAGCTGCATTACGCCCGTATCCCCTACGACAAAATCGATTTTGCGGCGATGAAGCAAGCCTGCGGCGATCTGGTCGGGACCCACGACTTCAAGGGCTTTTCCTCCACCGGAAGCGGAATAAAAACCACGGTACGCACCGTTTATTCCGCCGAACTTTGTCAAGACGGGGAGGATATAACTCTGGAAATTTGCGGCAACGGTTTTCTTTACAATATGGTCCGGATAATAGCCGGCACCCTGGTTTGGATAGGTATAGGCAAGCTCCCCACGACCGCAGTCAAGGAGGTTTTGGTTACTCAAAGGAGAACTCTTGCGGGAAAAACCTTTCCGCCGCAAGGATTATATTTGAAAGAGGTAAATTATGGCTGAACAAACGCTTAAAAAACCGCTCATCGTTCTGAACGGTATCAGGAAATTTCTCGACAGCGATTGGTATTACATTGCGTTGACCGTGATATGCGCCGTATTCTATACCGTTAAACAGGAAGTCATCGGGGCGTTGGTGCTGGGGTATATCGCCGCCGTCGTCTTCGTCGTAAGCGACGACCTCTCTCCGGCTACGTTCCCCTTCCTGCTCATCGCTTCTTCCGTCCTCAGACTTTACGACAGCGCCGAATTGTGGTTTTCCTACATTCCTGCGATAATCCCGATCATTCCCTTTATCGTGGCGCATTTTATCATATACCGTCCCCGTTACCGCATAGGAAAAATGTTCTTTCCGCTTCTGGCGGTCGCTTTCGCCGTCACCCTCGGCGGTATCGGCATAACTCCCGTCAAAGACTATTTCGGCCTCACCAACCTCTATTATGTGGGTATGCTCGGATTCGGAATGGTCATACTTTACGTCATTTTCTATAACCATATCGGGGTAAAACCGGATTTCGATTTTCGCAGATACCTGACCAGAACCCTGCTTTATTTCGGCGCTTTCCTGGTATATATGATCCTGGTGGTTTATTTCGAAAGCTTTATCGAGGACAAACCCCTCTCCATACAAATGGGCAACAATCTTTCGGCAAACCTGATGATCACCATGCCTTTCGCTTTTTATTACAGCACGGTGAGCCGCCGCTATTCCATGGCTTTCTTCTGCCTGGGACTTCTGGAATACCTTGCGCTGATTCTTTCCTTGTCCAGGGGCGGTATGCTCTTCGGCACGGTCATGGTCGTTCCCTGCTCGTTCTTTGCCGTCGGGAAAGCCGCCAAAAGAGATAAACCTTTCCTTATCACGGCGTTGGTGCTTTCGGGACTGGTGGCGATAATCGCTCTGCTCGCCCACCTCGACGAAATAATCGCCCTGCTCGCCGTCAAAAAAGACGAAGCGAGAGTTCACCTCTATACCGGAGCGGTAAAAGCCTTCCTGGAATATCCTTTGCTCGGGGTGGGGTTCTTGTTCAATACCCGTTCGTATCTTCCCACGGGAGCGATTTACTGGTATCATTCCACGCCCTTCCAAATCATAGGCAGTATGGGGCTGATAGGCATTCTCGCCTACGGATATTATTACGTTTACCGCTTTATCATCCTCTGGAAAAACCGCAAAAGCAAATTCAATATCTGCGTTGCGCTCGCATTCATAGGCTTCGAGCTGCTGGCTTTGGTCAATCCCGGCACTTTCTGTCCGCTGCCTTACGTTGCCTTCATGACGTCTATGTTTGCCATCAGCGAAAAACTGAACGGTTTCGAACCCCTGCCCTACATAAAGGATCTGCGTAAGAAAAATGCGGAAAAAACCGAAGCCGTCGCCTGACCCTTCGCAAGACCGCCATTCCGATAACGACGTAAAGAAGCGACGCAAAAGCGTCGCTTCTTTACGATAACCTTTCGGTTTTGTTTGATTTTAATACGGTTGTTTCAAAAACAAGTTGTCGAGAAGTTCTTCGGAATATTCGGTTTCTCCGGTAAGTTCCAGCACCCGCTTTTCGATGAATTCCCTACAGGCCTTTTCCAGCATATAAGCGGTTTCGAAGGCTGCGTCCATATCTTTGCCGCAGCACAGAACGCCGTGGTTTGCCATAAAACAGGCGTTTCTGCCCTCCATGGCTTTCAATGTGCCCTCCCTCAGCTTCTTCGTGCCGGGCAGTCCGTATGCCGCAACAAGCACATCTCCGCCGAAAATTTCCGCTGTTTCCTCCGTTGCCGGCAGGGTCTGCCTTGCGGCGGCGAAGATGCTTCCGTAAACGGGATGGGTGTGTATCACCGCTCCTATGTCGGGACGGGTGCGGTAAACGGCGGCGTGGATACCTCTTTCGCTGGTGGGCTTCAGCCTGCCCGTCCATTCCAGAGTTTCCAGATCCACCTTCGCCATATCCTCGGGTTTGAGGGATTTGTAATCCAACCCCGAAGGCGTAGCGAACATATATTTGTCGTCTATCCTTACCGAAGAGTTGCCCCAGGTCCCCTGAACGAGGTTGTTGTCCAACAGCTTTACGCCGGAGTCGTATAAAATTTTTCTCAGTTCCTGTTCCGTCATTTTACATTTCCTCCTGCGATTTGTTTTTCTGGTTCTTTTTGCTGTATTTGAGCTTATAAACCAACCTCATGAGCCGTGCGTCGAAAGCGCCTATGTTCTTGCAACCGCCCAGTACGCTCCCCGCCACGAAAACTCTCGCCGCCTTTTCCAGCACCGTCATGCAGGTAAAGGCTTCGTCCAGCGTCCGCCCTGTGGTCAATGCGCCGTCGTCTTTTATAAGTATGGAATTGGCACCTTTCAAAGCGGGAATTATCTTGTCGGTACGGTTCTGACAGACTTTGCATTTATATCCCACTATCTGAGCCATGTCGTCCAGCGACGCCACTATCGTCCTGCCGCTTTTTGCCACCACGCAGGCCTTCGACGGATGAGAATAAATTATGGCGTTCACGTCGTAGGTGTTGAAAATGACCGCCGCCGCCGTCACGCCTTTTTTGTAACTTTCCCTCACCACGTCGGCCTCGGTAAGCGAACCGAGAGCGCCTTTGGTGACGTACATATCCTTGTCGTCTATCCTTAAGGCTATATAATCGTTTTCTCCGCACAGCTTGTCTTCCGACAGCCTCGCGGCATATTCCAGAATGTGACTTATCCTGTTGTCCATAGACCCTCCTTTAATTGAATCTGTCTCCGTTCGCCCTCTTATACGCCCCTCTCAAAGAATAGTACACGTCCTTGTAAGAGGCAAAGAGCTTGTCGTAAATTTCGGCATTTTGGGGATTCGGAGTATAGCTTTTGGATACCTTAACGAACTTTTTGGCGTCGGAAAAACCTTTCAGCCTGCCCAGTCCTATCATAGCGGTTATCGCCGCTCCCAACGCTCCTGCCGAACGGGGAGCGTCCACTACGTCGAAACGTACTTTGGTTATGTCGGCGATTATCTGCATCCACGCTTCGTCCAGTGCGCCTCCGCCTATTATATGGAAATGCTTGCATTCGATCTTGTAATCGGCTCGGAAGTTTTCCAGTATCCAGCGGAGGTTGTATCCTATCCCCTCGTAAACCGCTCTCATAAGGTGCACCCTGGTATGCTCGGGGTTTATGTTGAAAAGAGTGGCTCGGGTGGTGGTGTTGCTGACGGGACACCTTTCGCCCAGCATCCACGGGGTGCAGATGAGGTGATCGCTCCCTGCGGGAACGCTTTCTATTGCTTTATCCATATAAGCGTAGATCCCGTCGCCGTACAGTTCCCTCTCCTTGGAAAAGAACTGTTCCATTATCCATTGGATATTGCTTCCCGCCGCTTCGGTAATGCCTACCACGAGGTTGTTTTCGGGGTCTGCCGACTGTATTGCCGCCGCTCCGTTCTTGAAAGCGGTATTGTTCCTGGAAACGGCGCAAACCCACGCCGAGGTGCCGAGGTAGATGTGGACGTCGTTATTTCCGGTCTTGCCGCTGCCTACACAGGCGCTCTGCACGTCGTCGCAACCGCCCAAAACCGGCGTCCCTTCCTTGAGTCCCGTCTCCTCTGCGGCTTTGGCGGTTATCCCTTTCCCGATAAGGTCGGTGCTCTTTACGAGGGGAGGAAGTTTCTTCATATCTATCCCCGTCAAAGACAACACGCTCAGCCAAGTCTTTTTCTTCAAATCCAGTCCGTAACTGCTCGCCCCCGACAGTTCCGCCACCATTTCTCCCGTGCATTTGTATTTCAGGTATCCGTTGACGTCGAGAAAATACTTGGTGTTCTTGTAAACTTCAGGAAGTTTCTCCTTGACCCAGATTATTTTACTGACCACGTCCTTGCCCATTATGGGCGTGCCCGAAAGCAGGGTGAAAAGCCTCTTTCCGCCCAGCTTTTTCATTATCCTCTGAGCCTGACTCTCCGCTCTGCCGTCCACCCAGGTGATGTTGTTGTAGAGCTCTTTTCCGTCTTTGTCCACGGGGATAAGCCCCATGGACTGCGTGGAAAAGACTACTCCTATGATCTCTGCGGGATCGATATTGTTTTCGGCAATGATCCCCTTGGTGGATTCGCATACGGCGTTCCAGTAATCTGCAGGGACCTGTTCCACCCACGACGGATGAGGATAATAAGTAGGATAAGGAACGGTAAACGTGGCGGCAATACTCCCGTCCGTTTTTACCAGTACCGCTTTATCGCTGCTGGTTCCTATGTCGTGCGCCAGAATATATTCGTTCATTTGTCCTCCGTCGGAAATTATTTCCGCATAGCGTCGATCTTGCCTTTCAATATAGCGTAATTTTTAGCTCCTGCCGCGGCTTTTTGCGCCGCTTCCTCCGCCCATTTGGCACGATTGGCTTTTTTAGCTTCTTTTTTAGCCGCTTTCTTAGCTTCTTCTTCGGCTTTGTTTTCTTCCAGGATAACTCTCACGGGCTTGACCCCTTCCACCATCTTGAACACGTCCTCGAACTTGTTGAGGGCTTCGTCGATGATCTCGTCGGTGTCGGCAAGAGAGGTGTAAAGACGGCTTCCGGCAAGGGTAACTATACCTTTGGACATATATGCCGCTCCCATATGTTCCATAGCCTCTTTTCTGAGCATAATTTCGGGTTTCTTTTTGAGAATGCCCACTAAGGACTTGAGAAGGCTTAAGCTGGAGAAGTCGTAACTCATCGCTCCGGTGCATTCGAGGTGAACTATGCTGCCCTGGTTGTAAACGACGTACGGAAGGGCGTATTTTTCCACCAGAAGTTGTAATCCGTCGGCAAGTCTGTCGCCTGCTCTGCCCGCTTTGGCGCAAGCGTCGGTAGCGGCGATTTCCTTGATGGCGCAGTAACCGGCAAAAGCCGAAAGAGGATTGGCTGCCAGCGTTCCGCCGACGTACGCTCTCTTCATACCGGTAGCAACTCCCGCCGCCATGCAATCGACGTATTCCTTCTTGCCGCCTACGCCGCCTGCCGCAGGATACCCTCCGGCAACGATTTTTCCGAAAATGGTCAGGTCGGGCACCACGTCGAAGAACCCTTGCGCACCGCCGAGACCCACTCTGAACCCGGTCACGACTTCGTCGAAAATGAACAGACATCCGTATTTGTCGCACAACGCCCTGACCGCCTGATTGTAGAGGTAATCCACGGGTCTGGTTCCGCTCTCGGGTCCTACCGGCTCGACGATTATCGCCGCCGTGCCGCCTTTGGCTTCGTTGCGTTTAAGGACGGTTTCCAGCATATCGAGATCGTTGGGTTTGACTTCGTCCACCAGTTTGAAACAGGTGTTGGGGATCCCGTGGCTTTCCAGATACTGTCTGGTCCCGGGTATCTTCAATCCGTAAACCATCTGATCCGACCAGCCGTGATAGGCTCCGCCCACTTTAATGACGCGTTTTTTCCTCGTGGCACAACGGGCTACTCTTATCGCAGCCATTACGCTTTCCGTTCCGCTGCCCAACATACGGAATTTCTCCACGTTGGGCATATGCTTGTTGATCTCCTTGGCAATAAGCAGTTCCGCCTCGTGGAAAAGCCCCGTCACCGGTCCGCAATCGTTCAGAAGTTCGAAAACCTGTTCTCTTATTTTCGGATAATTGCTTCCCAGAATGGTCGGTCCGCCCGCCTGAAGAAAATCCACGTACTTGTTGCCGTCGATATCGTACAGATACGCCCCCTCGGCTTTGGTAATGCACATGGGGAAGGGATAGTTGAACGCTAAGTTGTGCTGCACTCCGCCCGGTATGTAGTTTTTCGCTTCGGCGGTAATTTCTTTGGATTTTGCACATTTTTCATCGTAAAACTTCAATATTTCCTGCAATGCCGACGGCGAAACGTCATAGATAGTCTGATTACGGAGATTTTCCAACCTCTCGTTGATCCTGTCGGCCTTTTCCCAACGGGTAACGCCGTAGCCTTCTTTTACCGGGATCTTCTCCCAACGACTTTCGTCGTAAATAAGTGATTTGGTCATTTATCATTTCCTCCAAAGAGTTATTTTTTTTCAACTTTTATTCCGCCGTTACGACAACGGTGAAAACGGAACCGATTTCGTCGGGAGCGATATACGTTATTTCCCCGACGATCCCGGACTCGGTCAACGCCGCACCCAAGTCTTCGACAAAACCTTTTGCGGGGACGTATGCCAGTTCGAAATCCATACTCTGCGTCCCGTGTGTTTCGGTCTGCGCAGCCAAAAATTCCATTGCGATAATCAATGCGTCATACGACGTTATTTTGAAACAATATTCTTTCCCGTGGAAGGCGAAGGTTTCCTTTCCGTAATAGTCGTAATCTTTATCCGCAACGAGTTCCGTCCCGTCGTAAGGCGTGTTGTATTTTGCCATTTCCTCGTCGCTGATAAGGAACATTGCGTGGGAAAGAATTTCCTTTCCGGCGGAAGTTATGACGACGTTTCCGCCGGTGGCGTCGGCAACGTACCACTTGCCGTCCAGTAAAACCTTGTTCCAGGCGTGGTTGACGCCGTCGAGACTTTGCCCTTTGATCTGCACGCAGGGGATACCTTCTATTCCGCAGAGAAGCACCATAGCTTTACTGATACCGTCGCAGACTGCCCTGTTGTCGAGGAATACTCCTTCGAGGTAAAAACCTTTATATCCGCTGACTCCGTCGGGATCTCTTCCGTAAATATTCCACAGCTCGGTGTCGTAAACGACGTTAAGTACCAGCCAGTCGTATATGGCGTGGACCTTTTCGTAATCGCTCATCGAGTCGTCGGCTATTTCTCGCAAAACGTCCTTGGCGGCAAGATAGACTGCCTCGGCGCCGCTTCCCGTTTCGGGCAGAGGACGGTATCCTTTTTCCACGGCGTAGAAGAGCTGTTCGGAGTCGGAAACACTAAAGGTATTCTTGACGTAATTGATATAAAAATCGTCAAAATCGTCGCTTCTTACCTTTTGATAGGGTTCGTGTCCGTAATAAGCGTACTGGGTCTGCCGATTGGAGGTCTCCTCCGCACTCGGTACCGAATAGGTAAAGTCCGCAACGACGTCGTTGTCCGTTCCCGTATAGCTTACCGTAAGCCCCACCACGGGGACGGTGAGTTTGTCGAGAACGCCTTTCAGATCTTCGTTAAGATCGAAATTTTGGTCGGTTACCGTAAACTCCAGCCTGCCCTCTCTGCGAATGACCGCCCAGTCGAAATATGCGGGCAAATCGGCTAAAGCTATATTCTGTCCGACGGCAAGATATTCTCCGTCCAACGGGTCGGAAACGTCCGCTACTTCGTAAAGAGCGTAAAAGGTCTTGTCGCCGTAACTCCCGACGGGGATCTCTTCCGCATTTAGGGTATGATTTTCGTCGGCGTACCACCCTGCGAAACGGTATCCGTAGGGGGCTGCGGCGTCCTTTAACGTCAGTCCCTCGGACGAAGTGTAGGTTGCGGGATTGTCGTGGGTTCCCTTCCCGACGAAATAAGTCACGTTATAGACCGACGAATTATATTTTGCGTAAACGGTCTCGTCCTTGAGCACGGGACGGTTGAAATCGAACAGCGTAGCGAACGCTTCGTCGGAATACCAGTTATCGAACTCGTATCCGGGAATTTCTATCGGGTCGAAAGAGGCCGTAGCGCCTTTTTTGACCGATTTTTCGCTTTCGCTTCCGTCGGGGAATATGACTTTAACGGTAAAGTCGACGTCTTCGTAACGGGTGACGGTGAGCGAAAAAGTCCTCTCTTCGCCGTAAGCCGACACGACTGCGGTGAAGGCGTTGTCGCCTTCTTTTAACGCCACCGCATCGACGACGGAGGCGCCGTTAGCGTCGTAAACGGTCACGCTCCCTCCCTCTACGGTGAAAAGTCTGTCGTATAAGTCGATAAACTCGTCCGCATACGGCACGCCTATGCTCGCCGAAGACCCGCTGACCGAGCCGCCCGTCACGGACAACCCGATAAATCTTGCCTTAAAGGTTCTGTCGCCGGTACTGCCTGCGGAAATTTCGGTGACGGGCTCTCCGTTTTCGTCCTCCCAACCGAGGAATTCGTAACCGTCTTTTATCCCTACCGGATCCGTCAAGGAAACCTTCTTTTCCACGGTATAACCGAAAACGGTATTCACGCTTACCGAGGCTATGGAGGCCGTATCGTAAGTTATGGTATAAACATTAAGTTTCCATTTTGCGTAAAAAACGACGTCTTCGGTATATTTAACGGTAAAATCCGCTTTTTCCGTCAAAGCGTTGTCGGCGTACCAGCCTTCGAAGGTATAGCCTTTTCTGACTTTCGACGGCGGGGTAAAGATCCCGTTCACGGCGGAAACTTTAACTTCTTCCGTCCAGGACCCGAATGCAAACGTCGCCACGGGAGTTTTTTCCGTCCACAAAGCGTAAAGGGTCACGTCGGCGGTAATTTCCTTCCCGAACTCGGGGGTTTCGGTACACTCTTTATCGGTAAACCACCCTCCGAAAACATATCCCTCACGGGTGGGTTGCGAGGCAGGTTCCGACAGAATGTTTCCGTCGATAAAGTCCTGTGCGTTTACTCCGTAGCCGCCGTTTAATTCCAGCGTGACCGAGTAAACGTCTCCGCTTCCCCCGGTACAGCCCGCCGCCGCTATGAGCAGAACCGCCAAGGCGAGCAAAATAAAGTATCCGATTCCCTTTTTCATACTCGTTTGTCTCCGAAACATATTCTTTCCCCCTCGGAAAAAGCAACTTTTTCCGTATATTTTAACCTTCTTCGCTTTCGGGCGAAGGCAAAGTCTCCACCTTGTTGAGTTTTTTCATAATGATGGCGGTACGCTTGGTGGCGTCCTCCAAAGTCCTGCCCGCTCCTTCCACCTGTCTCTGCGCCTGATCGAGGTTTGCGACGAATTTTTCGAAGTCCTTCCGAAACGCCGCCAGAAGATCGAATACTTCCTTGCTGGAGCGTTGTATGGCGAGGGTGCGGAACCCGAGTTGCAAACTGTTCAGTATCGCACTTATCGTGGTGGGTCCGCAGGGGACGACCTTATAACGGGACTGAAGTTCCTCTATAAGTCCGGGATTGCGGATGACCTCGGCGTACAACCCCTCTATGGGCAGATACATCAGAGCAAAATCGGTGGTAAGCGGCGGATTGAGGTATTTTTCCTTAATGGATTTTGCCTGCGTTTTAATGGCGTTTTCCAACCCCTTGACCGCTTCCTGCATAGCGACCACGTTGCCCGATTCCGAACTGTCCACCAGCCTCTGATAGTCCTCCAACGGGAATTTCACGTCTATGGGAAGATAAACTTTCCCCTCGCTCTTTCCCGGCAACACCACCGCAAAATCCACCGCTTCGCCGTTTCTTTTGCCGCTGACGTTCTTCTGAACGACGTACTGTTCTCTCGTCAATATCCCTTCCAAAAGATTTTCCAGGCTGACTTCTCCCCAGATACCCCTGGTCTTTACGTTGGACAAGACCTTCCGTAAGTCCGTCACGCCGTTATTCAGAGCTTGCATTTCTCCCAAGCCCTTATTGACGGCGTCCAGCCTTTCGTTGATGGCGTTGAAGGTGGAACTGAGCCTTTCGCCCAACGTCTCGGTGAGCTTCTGCTCCACCACGTTGCGCATTGCGCCGAGCTGCTTTTCGTTGTCTTCTCTGACGTCTTTCAGGCTTTTCTCCATATTGAGCCTGATTTCCGAAAGATTTTTGTCTAAGGTTGCGTTGACTTCGGCGATGCGGGTCTCGTTGGTTTTCCGCATAATGTCCACGTTGCCGACGACGGCGTCGAGGGTGGTCTTTATCCCTCCGATAAGCGCCGTGTTGGAAACGCTCAGAGCGGTGGTTATCGCCTCTCTCCCGGCTATGCCCGACCTCTCGGCTTCTTCCAGTTTTTTCAGTATCTCGTCCTGCCTTTTCAAGACTTTTTTCCGAAATCCGAAACACATATACAGTCCGTTTCCTTTTATCCTTATAATAATAAAATACGCCGTACGGCAACGGCTTCTCGTTTTCCCTCTTTATTCCGCCGCATACGTTCATATTCGTATGCGGCGGTACGTTAAGCTTTTCTCAGTAAGGCTTGCGCTGTTCCCTGACCCTGTCGTCGGGATCGAGCGGATTCTCTCTCGGCACGGTGTTCCCCTTGGGGATATTCTGTATTCCTCTGCGGTAAATGCCGCTCTTGTATGCCCTGTTGTAGGTGTTGAGGAACCTCTTATGGCGTATTCCTGCAATGATAACCACTATGATTATGACCACCAGGAGACTTCCGCCGATTATCGCAAGCGTCCGTATCATCTCCACGTCGAGATCCAACCCGAGGAAAGTCCCGTAGGTTTCCTGCGTGTTGACGTTGGCTTGAATGTTGGCTTTGGTGGCGAGCACGAAAGTGGAAAGCTCGTCGCTGGTGAAAGTCACGCTCATGCCGTCGCCTTCTATCTGCATTCCCTGTATGGGCGTAACGGTGCCGTCGGCTCCCAGCTTATACACCGCAAATCTGATATACTGGCGATAGTCCTCGGGAATGGGCAGATTGACTATGATGTCGCCGGTGGCAGTCTGGCTCGCCGCTCCGGTGAGGCTGACCCTGTAAATGGATATGACCGCCCTTGCGTCGTCCTCGGTGGTGGCGCTGAAAAGAGCGCTTTGAGCGTTCGTGAAATATTCCGAATCGCTGCTGAAAGTTTCCACCTTGATCTTCGCCCCGGGCGCAAATTGCGCGTCCAGATTGACGCCGGTTTCTTCGTCGGAAAGGAGGAGAATTTCGCAACGTTTCTTCAACGCTAAAAGTTTGGTGTAAAGATTGGTGGTGAAACAGGATTTCTGATCGGTGGTCATATCGTTATAGGCGTCGTAAACACGCAATACGTCGTTATAGTCGCCTGCTTCCGCCATATTGATGGCAGGAAGTTTCTTCACGCTGTCTTCCACCGCAAAAACCATATCCATTTCTTTTTGCAAAGACTCAAACACAACCAAAAGATTTTCGAAATAACCGTAATACTTACTGCTTGCGTCGCCCTTTATGGCGTCCTGTATCCACGCCTGCCCGTATAAAGCGTAATTGTTGTAGGTTTCGAGATAAGCGTACATTTCCGGATAATCGCTCTTAAGTTCGAAACTCGTCCTCTGCGACAACCTTTCCAGATACGCTCTGTAGGTTTCTATTTCGTTTTCCAACGTACTGATACGGTCTTTCAGACGGGAAATGAGGTTTCGGAAATAAACCACCCTGCTCGGTTCTATATAACTTTCGGCGGCGTTGAGGTCCTCTTCGTATTTCTCCACGGTACGGCGATCTGCGTCGCTCAGCGTGACGTTGTTGACGTCCAGCGCAAAAGGATGAATATACAATTCGAAAGTAGCGGTGTTGCCGGCGTAGTCCTTGACGTAGATCTTGACGTAACCTCGGTACTCTTCGTTGTTGTTGGCCGGATCGTAACGGGTGCTGTTGTCCACGCTGCTGGTGGAAAGGATGTATCCCGTCGGGTCGAGGGCAAATCCTCTGGTTTCGCCCTTAACCGTGATATACTCGCATATTTCGATATTTTCTTCTTCCACATATACCTGCAAATCGATATAGTGTATCTCGTTTTCCACCACCTGGATCTCTTCGCTGTTCTTGAACTTGATGACCGGCGGAATGGTGTCTATGTTCACCTGGAAAACCTGCGTATACGTCAATCCGGCGTCGGTCTTTGCGGTAACGGTAAGGGTACATATCTTGTCGTAAGTGAGGTTTCCGCTTTCCGGCCAGTTCTGCCCCGTAACTGCCGTGGTGGATTCGAGGTCGGTGTAACTGTAGGTGTAAGTAACATCCGAAACGTTGACGTGGTTTGCGTCGGCGGCTTTGGTTATCGTCACCTGTTTGTAGTTGGTCCACTCGCCGCTGGAGATTACTCTGCTCTGACTGGAGTCGTCGTTGCTGGCGAGTCCCGTCAAGGAAAATACAGGCACCACCTGGTCTACCTTTATGCGAACGGTATCGTCGGTATATTTATCGCTGTCCGCTCTGCTGGTAGCCCTGATGGTAACCAAAGCGTCCCTGTTACGGTCGAATCCGTCCAGTCTGTCGGTGGTGAAGCCCGTCAATGCCGGAGTTTCCCTGAACGGGGTGCTGTAAAGTCCCGTGGAAGTGTTGTAGGTTATCTGATATTCCAGTTTATAACCGCTGGCGTTTACCGTAGTCATTTCGATATTTATGGTTACGGGTTTATTGGACCAATAGGCGGAACTTTCGCCCAGACTGTCGTCGTCGTCTCGTTCGTAGATAAATCCGTTGACCGTGGTGGTTATGTTAAAGGTCGGTTTCGCCGTATCTATGGCTATATAAATCTTGGTCGGGAAAATGTATTCCGCACCCGCCTTGTTGACCGCCTTGAAGGTAAAGGCGCTTTTGACCCCGTCGGGGAACACGTCTCCGTTGAAAACGAGGGTCACCGCATGTGCTTCTCCGGGTTGGAAGAATTCCGTTCCGCCCTGAACGTAAAGCTCCCAGGACTTGCCGTCGTCTATGGAATAGTAATACCTGACTAACGTGTTGGAAGAATCGGCAAACAGCGTAAGACGGGCGTTCTCCTTCCACATATAGGCGTACATATTGAGGGACTGGTCGAAATAACCTCCGTCGTTGGGGTTGTAGCTGAGCGTTCCGGTCATTGCGGAGGTGTCCACCACGAATTTGTATAAAACGGTATATTGTCCGTCCGCCACGCCTTCGGTATAATTCCCGAGTTCGTTCACGATGTAGAAAATATAATAAAAAGTAGCGTTTTCGGCGGGAATGACCAGATCGGAAGTAAGTTTGGTCCAACCGTTGAGGTTGTCGGAAGAGGGGTTGTCTCTGGGATAAGCGCCGTCGGTTTCGCTCGCCATTTTATAGTAATAATACGTTATCGTCGATCTGTCGTCGAACTGTATGGGCGACAGCGTGAGAGCGTCCTTGGTGTAATAAGTTACGGTACGTTTCCCGTCCAGATTGGATTCTTCGTTTATTCCGCTGTCGGTGATTATCATATCGGCGGTAGTGGGCGTGGTGCAGTCTATCTTCATAAGACGGATCACGTCGCCGCCGGTGGAGGAACGGAACCCCGCTTCGTTGGTGACGGACAGAGCTATGTAGCCGTAAAAACTCTTGTCCGTAAAATCCACTTCGAAACGGTAAGCGCCGTCCGAGGTATAATCCCCATCCTCTTCGTCGCAGACTATCCAGTCCCCTTTATTGATTTCCTCGGTCAGATCCTGCCCCGCCTTATAATCGATAAGCATATAGTAATAAGTATAATTCCTTTTTTCCGCTTCGGTGAGATCGACCGGGGTCCCCTCGTCGTCCTTTTGCAGACGGATTTCCACCGAGAGGTTCCCGTCCGTCCATTTCTCGTCGGAAATTTCTCCCGAGGTGTCGGTAAGCAATTCGTATCTTATGGAAATATTGAGAGTATTATAGGGTACGACCAGTCTGTAAGGACTGTAAATATCCGTGGTTTTGCTTTCTTCGAGGTAATTTATCGCTTTGCTGACGAGATAAAATTCCTTTACTATCTCCCCTTTCAGTCCCTGCGGCACCGAAACGTAAATTTCGTTCCCTTCGACTTTTACGAAAGCGTTTTTGTCGGTATCGAAATAATAATAATCGAAGTGTCCCTGCTGAGACTCGTTGGCGAAGAGGGTGACCTTGACGTCTTTGCAAACGGACCCTATCGTGATTACGTTGTCTACAACTTCGGAAGACGTGCTTTCACCGTCCACTTCGGCGGTGATTCTTTCCAACACGATGTCGCTTATATCGATATTGGCGAGGAAGGACTCTTCGGTATAAATACCCGACCCCGTGTAGACCCTGAAACGGTATTCCTTGCTCATCATTACCGTCGCTCCGTCGGGCAGACCTATTTCCACGTTATAGAAATAATATCTTCCGTCGGCGGCGTCTTCGGTCCCGTCGGGTTGACGAATGGAGGAGCTCTCCTGCCAGACGAGTTCTCCGTTTTCGTTGTAAATCGGGTTGCCGTCGGCGTCCGTGGCAAAGGACATATCCTTGACGTAAACTCCGCTGACGCCGTCTTTCACCCTTAAAGTAACGATGATACGTCCGTTGACCCATTGACCGCTGACGATATAAACGGGCTTGTCGTAGCTGCTGACTTCGGGTTTAATGTAAGCGGTGGTCTCCACGGTGGGTTTCACCGTGTCGATCTTGATGACGTTGGGAGACACGAAAGTATTGGCGCTGCGTTTACCCGCCGCATTCTGCGCATAGATCGTAAAAGTGGACTCGGCGCTGGCGGAAAGATAAAATCTGTAAACGGACATTCCCTCGGTATTCTCCACGGGAGAATAATATTCGCTTTCGGCGCGATAGAGGACGCCGGCTATATTCGTGGGAGAATAATAGAAAGTGTATTTTGCCGTAGGTTCGGTGTAGCCGGTTATGTTGCCTTCGTAGTCGTACAGGATCTTCGAATCGCTCGGCACCGTGACGTAAACGGGAATGGGCACCGCCGACCAACCCGAAGAATTGGTGGTATAGGTGATGTCCTGCACTTCGATATTGAAAACGGAATTGACCAGCGTCACCGAGAAAACCGCTTCGGGGCTTTTCTTGCCCGCTCCGCTGACCACATAGAATTTATATTGTCTTGCGGAAACCACTTCTTTGGTGACGGTATCGGTGAGAACGTAGCAAGTCTGTCCGTTCTGAAGAGAGGACACCGTCATTTTGCGGTATTCTCCGAAACCGCCCGCTCCGTCGCCGACGGCGTAATAGAATTCCGCTCCGCTGTCGTTTACTATGTAATTGCCGTCAACGTCCCTGTTGAACGCCTGAATAATGACCTGTCCGTTGGCATAACCGGCTTTATAGGTAAAGTCCGCCTGGTTGAAAACGGCGTTTAGGCTCTTGTTCTGAGTTTCGTCCTCGGGATCGGGCGTGTAGCCTTCCAGATAAATAACGGGAGAGGTCTTGTCTATGTTGACCTGGAAAGCGTTCCCGGAGTTGTAATTATAAACCACCCCCGCCCCGTTGACCGCGCGGAAACGCAATCCCGCCGTGGTGCGGCTGACTCTGTAAACGCTCCCTTCCAAACGGGAGTAAGTTATGCCGTCGGTGGATACCTGATACTCTATCGGGCTGACGCATTCGGAATTGTCGGAGAAGGAAAAAGTAACGTCGTTACAGCTCCAGCTGCCGTTACCGTAAGAAATTTCCGCCCCGTTCACGTCGGTGGTCCTCGCTTCGAGATTAAAGACGGGCTCCTTGGTGTCTATGCTGACTTTTTTGCCGTATTCGTAGTATTTTGCGTATTTTCTGGAAATGTCGGTGACCTTGAACATAACCGTGCCTTCCCTCAGACCGGAAGAAACCGTCACCACGTTGGACGACATCGGTATCCAGATCTTGGTCGAGTCGGTCTCCTCTTTCCCGTCCACCGAATAGAAAAGCAGTTCGTCTCCGGGATTATAAGCGGTGCCGGTATTTTCCATATAAAGGGTGGTCACCGTGAAACGTATCCCCTCGGGCAGCCATTCGCCGTTGTACTCCGTCCAGACTCCGCTCTTGGAATACTCTCCCACGACGGGATTTTCTGCGGCGAAGCCTATGTCGCTCTCGCCGAGGTTCATATTTATGGAAATTTTCCAACGGACGGGATAAATTTCGGACTTCTGCTCGCCGCCTTCGCTGTAAACTCTGCGAATGTAAACGTAAATGTTCACCTTGTTGGCGGAATCGTAAAGCTCTCTGTAAAAAGTCTTTCCGTCGTAAACCACTTGATCGTCCATGGCAAAAACGGTCCATTTCGTAATGGAATTTATGGTGGAGTCCACGTTTTTGTCGGATACGTAATACTGGAAATTGTCGTTGGGCTCGCCGGAAGCAAGGAAGTACAAAGACGTCGTGGAAGTAACGTTGTCGCCGTTGGATAATTCTACATATTTATCGCCGGACAAAACTGCGACCCTTGCGTCCCAATCGACCGCCGAGGCTTCGGTGGCGGCTCCCGTCACGAACGGTAACGCCGCTCCCGCCAGCGCGAACGACGCCAAAAACAAAATAATAAATAATAATTTAGAACTTTTTTTCATATCCTCTGCTTCCTTAACCGGTCCTTTACGACACAGGACACTTTTCCAGTTTATATATATAATAACATATATACTTTTCTAAAACAATACCCTTGCGGAATTTTTTTGCCAGTTTCCGCCAGCGAAAAAAATCCTCTTTCCCCCTCCGAAAAAGTTGTAAAGCGACGATAAAAGGTGTTAAAATAAGAAAAAACGGAGAAAAAATATGCTTGATTCGTTCGATTACAAGGAACCCCGTTGCTCGTTGTGCGACGGGAAAGAATTTTATTATCCCTCCTCCGACTCGCCGAAAGGGCGTATCCCGACCGACAGAGTTACGGCGAAACTGGACGTTCTGACGGGAAAAAAGGATTTCGAAGGCGCCGACGCCCATCTTAACTACTGGCTGAAAGAAGCCGAAGAGTTGGGCGACGAAAGGGGCGCTTTGGCGATCCTCAACGAAATGACGGGCTTCTACCGCAAGACGGCAATGGAAAAAGAAGGGCTGGAAGCGGTGGAAAAAGCCGTGGCTCTGTGCCGTAAACTTGACCTCGACGACTGCGTGGAAGGGGCGACGGTCTTACTGAACGCAGCCACCGCCCTGCACTCTTTCGGCAGGACCGAAAAGGCTCTTCCGCTGTATGCGGAAGCGACGGAAGTTTACGAACGGGATCTTCCCTCCGACGACGCCCGTCTTGCCGGATTATACAACAATCGGGCTACCTCCCTCGCCTCGGCGGGTATGCTCGCCGAAGCCGAAAAGGACTACCTCGCCGCCCTGAACATTCTGGAAAAACAGGAGAATTCCCCGAACGAAATTGCGGTAACGTACGTCAATCTCGCCCACCTCTACGAAGCCGACGGACAAAAGACCTTTTTCGACATCAAAGACGCCCTGGAAAAAGCCTATTCCGTCCTTACCGACGAAAACATAAAAAAAGACGCCTACCACGCCTTTATGTGCGAAAAATGCGCCCCCTCTTTCGAGTATTTCGGATACGGAGACAAGGGCGAAGACCTGCTCATGCGGGCAAAGGAGATCTATGAAAGGACTTGAACTTGCCGAAAAATATTACTCTCTTTACGGGAAAGAAGCCATAGCGAAGGCCTTTCCCGATTACGAAGATAAGATCGCCGTCGGACTGGTCGGGGAAGGGTCGGAGTGCTACGGCTACGACGACGAAATTTCCGCCGATCACGACTTCGAACCGAGATTTTTTATGTGGATACCCCGTTCTCTCGAAAAAGAAATCGGTTTTCATCTGGAAAGACTTTACGCCAAACTGCCGAAAGAACTGGACGGATATAAGGTAAATCCCGTTGCTCCCGTCGGAGAAACCAGAAGGGGCGTCGTCGTCATAGAAGATTTCTACAAACGCTTCCTCGGCACCGAGGGCGTCCCGACCTCGCCGGAACAATGGCTGTTCCTCCCGTCTTGCTACCTCTCCGAAGCCACCAACGGGAAAGTCTTTCGGGACGACAGCGGTATTTTTTCGGAAATTCGGCAAAAAATCGCCCGTTATCCCGAAGAAATACGTCTCAAAAAAATCGCTTCCTCGCTGTTTTCAATGGGACAGTCGGGTCAATATAATTACGAAAGATGCCGAAAAAGAAAGGAATACGGAGCGGCAAAACTCGCCCTTAACGAGTTCGTGACCTCCGCTCTCGAGTGTATACATCTTCTCAACGACAGATATTGTCCCTTCTACAAATGGGCGTTCCGTTCCCTTAGAGAACTCCCTTTGCTTGCGGAAACCGAGCCCGCTTTGGAGTATCTTTTGAACGAATCGGAGGAAAATTCCGACAAAACCGAAACCGTGGAGGAATTGGCTTCCCTCATAATTATGGAATTGCAGGACCAAAATCTTACCGACGAAAAGTGTAACGGACTGGTCACCCATTCCTCTTCGGTAAACTATAAGATAAAGGACGGTTATTTGAGAAACCTCCCCGTTCCCTCGGGAAAATA
Organism: uncultured Christensenella sp.; assembly: GCA_949285605.1. Taxonomy (GTDB): domain Bacteria; phylum Bacillota; class Clostridia; order Christensenellales; family DTU072; genus CAG-1782. The sequence continues at coordinate 10,139 of CASDZI010000004.1, read as the reverse complement.
ATATCGGAAAATATTTCGGAAAAACCTCTTTTCCCGTAAAAAATCCGTTGTGATGATTTTATCGAAACAAAGAAAAAACCGCACCTTTTCGGTGCGGTGTTTTTTGTCGTTATTCCTCTTCGTCCTCGTCGTCCTCGGAGTCCTCTTCGTCCTCGTCGAACTCTTCTTCCTCGAGCTCCTCGTCGAATTCCTCGTCGAACTCTTCGTCGAATTCCTCTTCTTCTTCCTCCGCCAGGCCTTCCAGGCTCAAGTCCATATCGTCGTCCAGCTCGTCGGAAGCGTCGGCGTCTTCCTCTTCCTCCCCCCAATCGGGCTCCACGTCGTCGATGTCGTTGCGTTTTTCTTCCTCTTCCTCCATTTCGGCGGCGCAGGACTCGCAGATCTTTTCTCCTTCGTTGAGATAATTGACTTTGCAACGGGGGCAAATAGCCGCGTCCTCTTCGTCGTCGTTAAACTCCTCGTTATGAGAAATACCCCTCAGTTCTTCCTTACATATTTCGCAATAATCCTCGTCTTCGAGAATATAATTTATTTCGCATCTCGGGCATTTTTTATATTTAGGCATATACACACCCCCAAAAAAATATCCAAACCGCTTTTAACGATTTGGATATATTATATTTACTATCTTCGTTTTTGTAAACCCTTTTTAATATAAATTTTTCAATTTTTATCAGAACGCCGCCACGATGTCCTCTTCGGTTATCAACCCGAGTATTTTTCCCTTTGCGGTATCGGTTTCCGAAGTGGTCTCTTCGGGGATAACGTAATAGTATGCGTTGTTGCTGATGCCGGAATTGAAGTAATATATGACCGTACCTATCTTTTCGGGGGAGAGATAACTCGTGTCGCAGGAAGCGGAAAAGATCTTGTAGGCGTTGTCTTCCACGAATTTGTATCCCTCTCCGTCCTTGGCGAGAATGCGTATTCTGTAATAAGCGCTGTCTTTAAGATACCACAGATAAACGGCGTCCGTCGCAGTCTCCACGTCGAAAACGGTGACCGTGCCGGAAATGTTCAGACTCTCTATCCCGTCGCTTCCGGGCACCCTGCTTCCGTCGGCGTTGAAAGCGTCGAGTTTGCCCGAGCTGAGCCCCAGATAATAGTCGCCCGCTTTATAGAAATCGGTATATGCGAGATTGGTGGTGCCGGTGGAGTTACGGGTGTAACGGACTTCCTTGGTCTTGTCGAAGGCAAAACCGTCTTTGGCATAGAGATAGGAATACACGCCGGTCTCGGGAGTGTTGACTCCGTCGTCGGTCTTGCTGTAGAAAAGCCTTATGTTCTCTCCTTCGTCGATGGCGGAAAGAAGGGCAAACGTGTAATTGGTGTCGGGAGAACCGAGCAGCTCGGCGTCCAGTACGGTCTTGACCTCACCGCCCGCAAGGGGATATACCTTGACGATATAATCGGTAGTGGAATCTTCCGCGTAATTCATAAAGAACAGATATTCCTCTCCGAAAATGTAATCCGTCAGAATGTTTTCCGCCACGGTAGTCTCGGGGAATTTGGAATTATTGATATCCACGGAAAAAATCGCGCTGTTGCGGATATAAACGAGTTTTCCTTCCACCACTTTGAATACCACGGTATGATCGGAAAATTCGGCTACTATCGAGGTATCGGTGCCGTCCACCTTGGTACGCATTATCACCGACTGGGAGGTCTTGGGGTTTCCGTCGCCGTCGAGTTCGGTGGAAGTCGTGGCGTAATAAATATAGTCGTCCACAATGTAAATTCCGCCGTAGGTCTTATCGGTGCCGTACACGTTCTTGGGGACGATAACCTGCGCCTCTCCCGAAGGAACGCCGTTTGTCAACGCAACTCTGCACACCGCTCCCTTAACCACTTCTCCGAAAGTGTTGGCTGCGGTTTCCCCCGCATATCCGTTCACGAAATAAAGGTAATTGCCGTAAACCACCGCCATACCGCCGTTGGAGGCCACCACGTCGCTGAATTCGGTGGAGATGGCGTCCTGTTTGAGATTTTCGGTACAGCCGGCGAATACCGCCGCCGCAGTCACGACTACCAGTAATGCCGCAAACAATATAGTCAATTTCTTTTTCATATTTTCTCCAAAATTCAAAAAATACAAATAATCTTGTTAATTATATAATAAATCCCGACGGATTGCAATAGTTTTTTGATAATTCCGCTCCGCTCCCTCAACCGACGTCCGGCACGGTATCGGTGATAATGTAATCGACTCCCGCCGCTACGAGTTTTTTCGCAAGGGCGGAATCGTTGACCGTGTATACCCCGTAATAACAATCGGCTTTGTGCGCCCGTTCCGCCGCCGCCGACGTGAAGGCGTCGTACCTTACCGCAATATTATATCCCATTCTCGTATAAAAAAACGCCTTGGTCTTGCTCGAGGTGAACAGCTGCACCGTATAGTACGGATAACTGTCGTAGAGCCGCTTCGTCAGGTCTTTGTCGAAGGAACAAAACACCACCTTCCTGTAGGAAAGATATTTGCTTACCAGGGACACCAACGCCGCCAGCGCCTCTTCGTCGAAGTTTTGTTTAATTTCTATGAAAGCCGTCTTTCGGGATACCGAACACTGCAAAAGGTATGTCTGAAGCGTACATATTTTGTAATCTATCGATTCATCGCAATCGTGGTCGGAAGCGCTCACGTCAAGGGGCAGATCCTTTATTTCGTCGTAGGTCGACGCCGCCACCGAAACGGATTTGTCGAGGAAGGGTCTGTCGTCGTGACTGCACACGAACACCCCGTCGGAGGTTCGTCTCACGTCGGTTTCGATCCCCTGAAAAAAGCTCTCCTTCGCCGCAGCTTCGAAGGCTTCGGCAGTGTTCTCGAAATACAGCGCCGAGTATCCTCTGTGCGCCACGAAACGGGTCCCGGCGCTCTCGTCCCACGCTCCGGCGTCCTCCACGCCGTTGACGGAAACGTAGGCTATTCCCGCCCAAAATATTATCAACGGGACGGCTATCGCCACCGTTATTATGGCAATTATCTGTTTGCGGCTGAGTTTTTTCTTTTCTTTCATATCCTTAATGATAACCGTTTCCCCTCAATGACGCAAGCGTTTCCCTCCCTCAAGACCCGCATTGACAATAAAATTCCTTTTATTGTATCATAAATTTATAAGGAAACGGATTTTTCTCGAATAAATAATATTTTCCTTTCGGGAGGGCAAAATGAAGTTCAGTATGAAAAATGCGATTTTTATTTCGCTCAGTCTGGTCACCTGGGGATTTTATCTTCAGATATTGGACACCACCGTTCAGACCGTAGTGGTGGACATGCTCGGACAGAAAGAAACCGTAAAAGGCGTTATCCTCGCTTTGGCGAACGCCGTTCCGCTGTTATTTTTCCCGTACATCGCCAAAAAAAGCGACCGTTGCACCTCCCGTTACGGGAGACGTACTCCCTTTATTTTCGTCGGCACGGTGATAACCGTCCTCGGCGTCATAGCCGCCATCGTTTGCGCTTACGCCCTGAACGGTAAAAGCGAAAACAACCTCTCCGCCGTCATAACCTACGGGTTGTTTATGGTAATAAGCTCGGCAGGTATCGGAATTTACCGCCCGGCGGCGGTCGCCGTTCTTCCCGACCTCACTCCCAAAAACCTCAGGGCGGAATACACAGCCGTAAAAAACATCTTCGGCAGCGTGGGCGGTTTCATAATCGTGGCGATCGCTTTGTTTTTGAAAGACTATTATTCCCAGCTCTGGCTTTATATCATCAGCGCCGTTCTCATGGCGGCGTCCTTCATAGCCTACAGGGCGGCTATAGACGAAAATAAAATGGCGGCGGAAGTCGCCGCTTCCTTTGCCGACGACGAGGAGGAAAAACTCGCCGAAAGCCTCGGCGAAAACGAAGATTTCCTTAAAAAAATGCCCGCCGACAAAAAACGCTCCCTCGTCTTTTTGCTCGCTTGCACCTTTTTCGTCGGGTTCGGATATTTCGCCATCACCGCAACTTACATAAATTACGCCGAAGCGATGTGGGGCTGGGCGAGAAACCTCAGCAATATCCTCATCATTCTCATAGGCGTGGGCGGCGCCGTCTGCACCCCCGTGGCGGCTGTCGTCCAGAAAAAAATCGGCAGGAAAAAAACCCTTCTCTTAGGCATCGGATTTATGCTTGTCGGTTACGTCGTTTGCTCCCTTATGCTCATCGAAGAGATATTCGCCGCCTGCGGCTGGCTGGTTTACGTTATGTTCACGTTCATCGGGATCGGCTGGGGGACGCAGAACGTCATCGTCTATCCCATGGTCATGCAGCTGTCCGACTCCCGCAACAACGGGCGTTTCTCCAGTCTGTTCACCATTTACTACACCCTGCCGAAGGTCTTTACCGTGCTGGTCAGCGCAGTAATGTTCGACGCCTTAGGATACGAAGTCCTCTTCCCCTACTCCCTCGTTTCCTGCTTTATCGCCTTTATCACACATTCGTGGGATATTCTTCCCCTGAAATTGATACGATCACCCAACATTTGAACGGATTTTTTTTCATTGGGATAATATTCCAAAAAATCTGATTTAGTAATACCAATTATTTCAAAGATAGTGTCATGCCTGTTGATTTTGGCTAATGCTTCGACCATACGATTAACCTTATCCTTGTGCATGCCTGGGTTGCCAGCATATACAATTCGCACTTCATTCCGTTTTTTTTCTTCCTTTGTCGCCCATTTTATATCAGACAAATCCACCAGTGGAGGTACACAAATAGTAGGAATTTTCTCTTTATAGTAATTTTCTAAATATCGACTGATAGTAATAATTCCATCAAGTTTCGGTTGGATAACGTTCATTCGAAAAAATGAATCCATACCCTTAATAATCATTTTAATAAAATTTTTACCTTGTGCACCATACCACTCTGTACAATCTGCAATTATTTTTACATTTTGTAATTTACAAAATTTTCTCATTTTGCTAAGGGCAACACTTGGATAATTGTACGCAATAATTGCACAAATTGAAGAGCCATACTCAGAGAATACCAGCTTAAAATCAGCAATGCTAACAAGTCGTTTATTCGTGTATTGCATAGAATACCTTATAAAACCGTATATCTCATTTTTCGTATTCAATATCGACTCATGAGTATCCTTATCAATGTCAACAAAAACAACCTCATACCCGATATCTCTCAATGCTTTTGCATTGCCTATAACACGCTGTGCAGCGGCATTTTTATCTGGCAGTTCAAATCCACCGATATAGATTATCGTATTTTTTGCGCCCATTTGTAAGCTCAAAACAGATTCTCCTTATACCACTCAATTACTTCGTTCATCCCCGTTTCAAAGTCATAATTTGGATCGTAACCAAGCATTTTTTTTGCTTTACTGATATCGGCATTGCTATGCTTAATATCCCCGGCACGATCAGGCCCAAATTTCGGTTCAATATCCTTACCAAGCGCGGTGGCCAAACTGTAAAAAATATCAATTAAATATTCTCTGTCGCCATTGGCAATATTAAACGCTTCTCCGTGCGCCTCTTTTGGAGCAAGGCAAGCTTTCAAATTCGCTTCGATCACATTTTCTATATATGTGAAATCACGGCTCTGCTTACCGTCACCATTGATTATCGGTTGCTCATCATTCAGCAGTTGACTAATGAATTTGGGAATAACTGCCGCATAAGCACCATTTGGGTTTTGCCGTCTACCAAATACATTAAAATAACGCAATCCAACAGTTGGAAGTCCATAATGCTTTGTATATTGCTTTGCCCACTCCTCGTCGCAACGTTTGGTTAACGCATACGGAGAGAGTAAATTTCCTTCTCTGCCTTCTGTTTTTGGTAAACTCGGCTCATCACCGTAGACTGAAGATGATGATGCATAGACAAATGCCTTAACTCCGTTTTGACGCGACGCCTCCATCATGTTGAGTGTGCCCTGAATATTGTTTGCACAATAAAAAAGAGGTATCTCAATAGAACGAGGCACGCTCCCCCAGGCGGCTTGGTTTAAAACATAATCAACACCTTTGCAAGCGTTCATGCAGGTATCAAAGTCCTTTATATCACCTTTGATAAACTTGTAATTTGGATTGTCTACAAACAGATCAACATTCTTCTGAAATCCAGTAGATAAATCATCCAAGCAACGCACTTTATATCCTAAATTTAGAATAGCTTCGCACAGGTTGGAGCCGATAAAACCAGCTCCCCCTGTCACGAGAAAAACAGTTCCCTTTTCAAATTTCAAATTTTCGTATCCCATAATCAAAGTCTCCAGTAACTGTATCCGGCATCTTCGTATTTCTTGCGGTCAAGCAAGCCTTTGACATCAATTATTATTTTTTTACCTTCCCCATAAAGAGTGTCAATATCTTTCATGGATAAATTCTTAAACTCATCGTGTGCAACCGCAAGAACTACAGCATCCATACACTTAATTGTATTCATATTGGCAAATTCAATACCGTAGAGACTTTTTGCCTCTGATATATCAGCTATTGGATCGGTGATAATCGGATCGATGCCATATTCTCGAAGTTCATTAACAATGTCTATAATTTTGCTGTTTCTAGTGTCAGGACAATTTTCTTTAAAGGTGAAACCAAGAACAGCGACCTTAGCGTTCTTAACGGTCTTATCTGCTGCAATCAGTTTTTTAACAACATTTTCCGCAACATATTTACCCATATCATCATTGATACGACGGCCGGACAGAATAATCTGACTGTGGTAGCCAAGCATTTCTGCTTTATATGTAAGGTAATATGGATCTACACCAATACAATGTCCACCAACAAGCCCAGGGCGGAAGTTCAAAAAATTCCACTTTGTCCCCGCTGCTCTCAAAACAGAAAGCGTATCAATCCCCATTTTGTTAAAGATGATAGACAATTCATTCATAAAAGCAATATTAATATCTCTCTGACTGTTTTCGATTACCTTTGCTGCCTCAGCAACCTTAATAGACTCAGCTTTATAAACGCCAGCATCCACAACAATTTCATAAATTTTAGCGACATTATCAAGTGTTTCCTCATCCATGCCGGAAACTATTTTGGTAATCGTATTGAGCCGATGAACCTTATCACCAGGATTGATGCGTTCTGGAGAATAACTTATTTTGAAATCTACACCACATTTCATCCCAGACTCTTTTTCTAAAATTGGTACACAGACATCTTCGGTAACACCAGGATAAACAGTAGACTCAAATACAACAATAGAACCTTTTGTCAAGTTTCTGCCCAAAATACGACAAGCGCCTTCTACCGGAGCCAAATTAGGTGTATGGTCATCATTGACAGGAGTAGGCACTGCAACGATATGAAATTTTGCTCGGCGAAGAGCCGTTTCGTCAGAAGTAAACTCTACCGTTGTATCGCGAATCTCCTCATCTCCCACTTCATTAGTTGGATCTATACCAGATCTGTACTTCTCGATTTTTTCTGCGTTTAAATCATAACCGATAACCTTCACACCTCTTTTAGCAAATTCAATAGCAATTGGCATACCGACATAGCCAAGCCCTATTAGTGAAAGATACTCCTTTTTTGATTTGATTTTTTCATAAAGATTTGCAATTGTTGACATAGTTTATGTTTTCCTCCTAAATTTATAATTCCATGGTCTTCATAATAACTTCATTTACTTTAGATACAGCATACTTATCCTCTGCAATACTCCGCCCTTGCTTCCCCATGCGTTCTACCAGCATAAAATCAGCTGCCAATTTCAACATTGCCTCAACAAGCTCATTGATATTTTTTACTGAAACAAGAAAGCCATTTCGTCCGTTTAATACTGTTTCTCTGCATCCAGGAGCATCAGTTGTAATCACAGCTCTTCCGCTTGCCATTGCCTCAAGCACAGTTTTTGGAGTGCCCTCATGATAGGACGGAAGAACAAAAATACTCGCCTGTTCCATATATGGGCGAATATCGGACTGTTCTCCGAAATACTCTATAACCCCGTCCTTTATATAAGAATCAAGCTCTTCCTTTGTAATTGCAGAAGGATTTGTGTCGAACGGTCCAACAAGTAAACATCGGTATTCTGGATGCTGTTTTTTTACAATTCTACATGCTTCCAAGTATTCTAAAACACCTTTGTCCTTTATAAGACGAGAAACATTCAAAAAAGTAGGTACTTTTGGTAACGGTGTTGGAATAAATCTTTCAGTATTAACACCGGAACCACATATATATACAACCTTATCCTGTTTCAAAATCTTTTTCCGTACAAAAAGATCGCTGTCATCACAATTTTGAAAAAAAATGCGTTTGCTATTTTTCAAGGCAATTCGGTACTCTATAACAAGTATTTTACTAATAATTTTTGTTTTCAAATCATCAGACATGAATACTGATCCAGTTCCTGCTACAAGCGTATAAACATCTTTTATTCCAAGCATTTTTGCTGCAATGCAACCATAAATATTTGTTTTGGCTTGGTACGTAAATACCTTTTGCGGCTGTTCTTCTGACAATACTTTTTTAATAGATTTATAAGTTTTTAAATCATGTAATGGATTCGTACCATTTCGTGATACATTTATTTGCCGATAATGAATTCCTAATTCCGAAAACTTCCTTCCCCAATCATTTTCACTTTCATTGCCGATTGCGATGACATCATATCCTGCCGAAAGAAATGAGCACATCATGTCTATACGAAACCAAAAGAGGGACGGTGTATGACTTGACAAAACTGCAATTTTCATTTCTTATCACTCCCTTTACTAGTTAAGTCATCTAATTTCTTCACTTCTCTCATTGGCACCTTCGACAACACCATCATGTTTAATCACCGATGCAATCGTACCAAAGAAACATCTAAAATCAAATAAGAAACTCATTTTTTCAACATACTCGCCGTCGAGTTTTGCCTTAGTTGCAATTTCCAATTCATCACGCCCATTAATCTGTGCCCAACCAGTTAGTCCCGGTTTGACATCGTTTGCTCCATATTTTTCACGTTCTGCATATAAATCGTTCTGATTCCAAAGAGCAGGTCTCGGACCAATTATACTCATTTGCCCCATCCAAATATTGAAAATTTGTGGAAGCTCATCAAAACTTGTCCTACGAAGAAAACCACCGACTTTAGTTATATATTGGTAAGGGTTTTCTAACAAATGAGTAGGTTTATCACAGGGTGCACTTGTTTTCATGCTGCGATATTTCAAAATATTGAAATATCGCAGTTCTCCATTCTTGTTTTGAGCAATTCTTTTCTGCTTAAAAAACACTGGACCGTGATCATCAACTTTTATTGCAATCGCAATGATTATCCACACCGGTATAAGTACTATAATACCTACTGTGGATAAAACGATATCAATCAATCTCTTAAAAAAGTGCTTATACATAATCCTTCCATTTCCTTCCTTTCAATCAAAAGAGGCCGATTTCCTTTCCATTACCAAAAATATTTCTGTGCTACTCCTATGGTTCAACTCATCATAACAATCTTTCTTTTTATGACTGGAGAGTTTATCGATGATTTGCGGATGAATTAACTCATAACAAACATAAAAAATGCATTTTTTCATTTTCTCTTGTGATATATATGCTTTTCATTGTTAACCATAACCAACGTATCTTAACCAGCAAATACGAAGTTCTCTCCTTCTTTTGTGTCTATATAGAGTTGTCCTAAAAGCCGTTTCTATTTTGAGCCCTCAATTACCCTTACTAACTCTTCAGAGATATAAATTTCGAGATTCTATTAATCCCACAAACCGACATCAAAATAAGGGCTATCTAAAAGTATTGTTCCTATTATGAATTTATCTCATTTTATTTTTCACTTTATAATCGGTGGTTTAAAATCTGTTTTTCTTTTAAACATTTGCTTTACCTCCTTAATCCTATCAATTTATCTACATTCAAATGGAACTGTTTTTTGTTCTATCTAAGTGTTATGCCGAAAAATAATAAAAAACAGGGCTTAGTAAACTAATCCCTATTTCTATGATGATTTATATTTCTATAACGTCTATTTGACAACATTTATATTACTGGTTTTACTGATGATCTCAAGACCAACTTCAGCATAAACTGTCTGCTGTAAAAAACTGATCTCAACGACCGCTTTTCTTTTATGCCGGTCGATCTTTCTGATAAGTCCCTCTTTGCCCATGAGCGGACCATCGGTTATATTTACCCGATCATTCACAATAAAACCATAAG